>JACRIJ010000005.1 GCA_016220095.1 Planctomycetota bacterium
CAAATACTTGACCGGACTGAGAGGCAAAATCCGGGCAAAATAAGCACGATTGGCCGGCGAAATTGCGAATTTGTTCTTTTCTAAACTATCGTTCTATAGTGTGTAATAAGTATAGCGTTATTTTATAAAAAGTCAAGTTTTTTTAATAATTCTGGCGAGGATTTGGTAAAGGAAGAATGAGAAATGATGGAAGGGCGTCGCCTGAGTTCCGGGGCCCGGATCCCAGTGCTCGGCTCCGGGATCCCGGGTTCCGTCATATAGTAGTACGTTAAACGGGCTATGCGCCGGTATTGGTACACGGCAACTCATAGGCCATGGGAAACGGCCCCTGAGTTTGCCGAAGGATGTGGTTTTAGTTCGTTCTCTCGTCCCTTATTTACGCAATTACTTAATAACTTAATTACTACTTGGAAAGTCCTAATTTGGCCGCCGATCTTACGGCAGGGGATTTGTCGTTAATCGCCTGCTTTAGGATTTCCTCTGCATCTTTGGTCTTAATATTGCTCAGGGCCCAGGCGGCAGCGGCGCGTACTTCGTCCGGCAGACTGCCTATGCCGAGAAATCCCGATTTTATCAGGTGTTTTTTCAATACCGGTACTGAAGACGGATTCCCTATCTTGCCTGCGGCTACAATACATTCTTTTTTCAGCGCGACATTGTCCGTTGTGTCAAGGAGGTTTGAAATGAATTCAATAAATTCCACAGACCTGGTTTCTCCGAGCGTGGAAACTATCGTTGCCATGGATGCTTCATCCATTGCCTGCAGGGCGCTGTTGAGCACGGCATTAACAGTGTCCTTGTCAAGCCGTTTTATCAGATTTGCGGCTTCCTTTTTTACTCCGGAATCCGCGTGATTGATAGCGTTCAATATTATCACAGGTTCGGGTTTTTCCACAAGCAGATCAAGTATCTGAATCAAGTTTATCATCTTTTCCGGCGGCGCAAAGGGATTCATTTCTTTTTTCAACGTTTCGTTGACAGCCGGGTCTGCTTTTTTCAATACAGCGGCAATTTTTTTTCTCTGCACGGTGTCCTGGGTCTGGACGAGCGGGTCAAACAGCCGCGGGGCCATTGTCGGCCCTAACAGGGGAAATATTTCCAGTACTGTTGCGAACCTTATGGGGTCTTTGGTCTTGAGTTCGTCAAACAGCAGGTTTACAGCCGCGCTTGACGCAAGTTTCGCAACGGCTTCATTTGCCTTCGGCAGTAATGCGGCGGCAAAATTCTTGTCCGATTCTCTTTGTTTTATCAAAGTCCAGAGCATTCTCCGGAACAGGTTGAAATTGGCTTTTTCCAATACCGTTACCGCCGCGGCCGTCGTCAGTTCGGCGAGCTTTGCAAATACCTCGGGGTCGCTTTCCGTTTTAATGCACGCTATCAGGTATTCGGCGATGAAAGTATTGATGGATTCAACGCACGATAAAGTTCCGTTTTTCTGCCAATTCAGCATAATCCCGAATGCCTTCAGACGTTCCGTTTTGTTGCGGTTTGACAGATTCGGCAGGAAATGCGCAATCAGATTTTCCGTCACGCCTGTCTGCGAATCCATCAGGAGAGCTTCCAGTACAGGCAGTATTTTCTGCGAAGTTTCTGCGTCCAACAGCGTTTCCGGCGGCAGGGGCATCCATTTTTTTGCCAGTTCCTGTTCGTCTTCCATGGAAGGCGGCGCGGGTTCTTCTTCGGGAGGCGGCCCGGCTTCCGGAGAGGCCGGTTTTTCTTCTGTTGCCGTGTCTGCCTGCGCAAGCGTGTAAGATGCCTGTCCGATGCTGATATGTTCAAGCGCGTTATGCCGGATGGTTTCATTCCAGTAATCCGGGTTTTCGGCAAAATCAATTGAAAACGCGTTAAATACCGCGCTCAATAGGGCTGTTATTTCAGGGGATGAGATATTTTTTAGTATGGTTAGACTGTTGATATTGGTTTTTTTCAGCAGTTCAAGGGTTTCATTTATAAGTGTGCCGAAGGTGCGCTGGCTCGCCGGTTTGCCGTTGATGATGAGCGTTTTTTCCACACTGCTTACGGTAAATCCCTGCAGTTTTTCAAAAAGCTTTTTCAGGTTCTGGTTGAGGAGTTCAATGGAATTTGTAATAAGCTGGCTTCCCGCCGGGTATATGCGCATATTTTCAACAGTGCCCGTAAAGTTCCTGAGGACTTCCACCATAATCCTGGTGGATTCGGCGTTCAATGCGGAAGAATAATCCCTGGTAAGCGTATGCGTGGCGGCACTGCTGTCTTCGGTTAGTATGAATGACTGTTGCACTATGTCAAGGTTCGTTATTTTATTTTTCTCAAGGAAGTTGTCCCAGTGCTGGGCGGGATAAAAACCTTTTGGCGGTATGGCGCTCAGGGCTTCAAGCGCCTTGGAAAGCTCTTCAGGCGAGGTTTTTTTTGTGAAAGTCGCCGATTGCATGGAATGCTCCTGGAAGAGTTTGATGAGTTCTATAACCGCGCCAGCGAATGCCTTATTGTCCTGCGGCATCTTGTTTATATTCAGCCGGTCTTTTACGAGGCTCAATGTAAAGGATTCGGTTGATTCAAATACTATTGACATGGAGGAAGACAAGTTTGATACGGCGGTTACTATGAGCTGGCTTCCCGAAGGGTACATGCGCATGTTCTTCGCTATCGTGCATAACAGGCGTATTGACTGTCCCGCGGCATTTATGGCTTTTGAATTCAGGGGATTTTCGGCTTCCTGGAGGCGCGCGTGCGTGCCGGTCTCCTTAAAATAATCATTTATTTCGTCCAACTGGAAGAGCTGTTCGGATTTTTGCCTGACTTCGGTTTCGTATAAAGCGGCTTTTGTGCTATCTCCGCCTTTGCGGAAATGGAATGCGAGTTTTGAAGCCATCTGCGGGAATTCTTTCGGATCGTTGGTTTCTTCCAGCACTTCTCCTATTTTCAGGTGTATTTGTTTTCGGAATTTCTCGTCTGTTTCCTGGTATGTGGCTTTTTGGAGCGTGTTGCTGGAAAAATTGAACGAGCCTTCGGAAGACCTGTCGGTGTCAAGGAGACGTTTGGCCACGGCCTTATCCACAATATCAATGGTTTCACCTTCATTCATGCCTGCGACGTTCTTAAGCAGGTCAAGGGTGAAATTAGGGCCTATAATGGCGGCCTTTGATATAAGCTGTTCAGTGTCTTTGTCAAGGGTTGACAGGTGGGTCTTTACAACCTCCGCTATGGATGAAGGCAGGTCTTTAGAGCCGATTTCTCCTGCTATCCATTTGCCTTCGGAATGCGTTATCTTTCCTGAAAGCACGAGATTTTTTATGGATTCCTCCACGAACAGCGGATTGCCGGACGTGGCTGTCAATATCATATCATAAAATGCGTCGCCGGTCTGGATGTTCGGCAGGAGGGTTTGAATGAATTCCTTTGTCGCGGCGAGAGCAAAACTTTCAAGGAAAATATCCGCGGTTCCTGGTAATCCCGGAATAACGGAGAGGAATTCTGCGAGAGGCCTGTTTGTTCCAATGGCCGGGCCGTCCGTAAACGCGCAACAGGCCGTAGTCCTGCCATCGGTATTGCGGGCAACGGCAATTAGTATTTCCATCGTTCCATGGTCGGCGTATTCAACGTCATCAAGCAGTATAAGGAGCGGCTTTTTTTCGGAAATGAAATTAACCAGTTTTAGTATGCCTTGAAACAGGTATCTACGTTTTTCCGAGTTGGAATTCAGGGCGGCAGATGCGCGGTCAATGTCAAGTTCGCTGAGCAAAGGGAATAACTCGGACATTTCGGCTATGCTTTCCTGCGGAAGCTTCTGCGCTATTTCAGGCAGTATGCCGCGGTTCAAAGACAGGTATCCGTTCAGCAGGGATGAAAGCGCGTAGTAGGGCATCAACCGGTTTGCTTCAGAACATCGCTCAAGGAGGCATAGGATGCCTTTAGGTTCATTCAGCCGGATGATTTCTCCGAGGAAGCGCGTCTTGCCGGTGCCTGCCGCGCCGTGTATGGTTACGATCTGGTTCTCGCCTGTAAAAGACTGTATGATTTTTGAATTTACCGTTTGGATTTGTTCGTCGCGCGCGAGCATCTTCCTGCTGGGAAATACGGACATGATGCGCGCCTCCGCTGCAGGAAGTGGCTGGTTGATTGCTTCTATTGATGTGAATTTATTTTTGCCCGTGTTTTTGGAATGGTACAGGGCGTCGTCTGCTTTTTTGAGCAATTCATTGGTGTCTGCCGAATTTTCAGGGAAGAACGCTATGCCTATGCTGATGGAAACGGGGGTTTCATTTTGACGGCCGTCGGGGATGTTTTTGATGCCGGAAATGCCGAGGCGAATGTTTTCGGCTGTCTTAAAGACGTCATCCTTTTCGGGGTGCATAAGAATGGCTACAAATTCGTCGCCCGCGTACCTGACGGGTATGTCGTTCGGCATTATCGCATTCTTTATTGAATCTGCGATTTTTTTCAGTAGTTTGTCGCCTTCAAGGTGCCCGAAATTGTCATTGACAACCTTGAAATGGTCTATGTCCATCATGAGAATGGCAAATCTGACCTGCCCGGAGTTTTCAGGCGGTAATTGGGCTTCCTTCAGGAATTTACTGAGAAACCTTCTGTTGTAAAGCCCGGTCAGGTCGTCAACATAGACGAGTTGGATTAAATCCGTGTTGGTTTCAGGAGACATAGAACTTTTGTCGTAAAACGGAAACCATAAGATTTCATATCAGTGCAGGCAGATTGACACAAGATACGGTTGCAGACAGGTAAAAAATAATTTACATTGAGCTCGGCGAAGTGCGGTTTCAGCGATATTTGGCGTTTTTACCCAATCTTCGCGACCTCGTGTCTTCGTGGTAAGTAATCGCAGTCGTTAGAGCCAAAGGAACTGATAATACAATTATACTATATTAGCCGTTGAAAATCAAATTTTAATGAAATTATTTATTAGAAAAACATTGACAGAGGGCGGGGTAAAGTGGTATTATAACGATTAAAGATTAAAAGATTATAAAGATTGCGGATTAAAGATTGCAGATTAGAGGTTTTATATGGCTAACGAAAATAAATATGCCGATCCTTTTGAGGCGTTCAGGCAGAAGAAAGACGCTGAAGCCCCGAAAAAGAAAAGCGAAATTGAATTTAAGGTGGAAGAAGACGGGCGCCCGAAGGGGTTTGTAACCCATAGGAATAATTTCGGTGTGGGAATTCCTAAGATTAGTGCCAACGATATTAAGCCCGCGAAACTTACCAGGGATAAATTTGAGGCCGTGGAACAGGTTCATGACGTCCCAAAGCCTAAAGGATTTACGAACGATAAGGTGTCTGGCGGCATAAAGAAACCGGAGGTAAAATAATGTTATATGCAGTTTTGATGGCCGGAGGCAAAGGCAGGCGTTTCTGGCCCAAAAGCCGTGAAAATACGCCTAAACAGTTCATTACGTTGTTTGAAAAGAAGTCGCTTCTTAAGTTTACCTGCGAAAGGCTTTCAGGCATGGTGCCTAATGACAGGATTTTTGTCATTACCAACGCCATGCATACAAAGTTGTCAAAGGATATCCTTGAAGAAGTGCCGGAGGAAAATATAATAGGCGAACCCGAGGGCAGGGATACGGCCGCGTGCGTTGCGTATTCGGCCGCGGTTATCTATAAGAAAGACCCTGATGCCGTGATAGTGGCAATGCCTGCCGACCATTTTATAAGGCCGAAACAGAAATTCCACGAAACAATAAAAATGGCCGATGATGTTGCTATGAATTCCGATTCGCTGGTCGTATTCGGCATAAAACCCAGATACCCGTCCACCGGTTATGGGTATATCCAGAGGGGCGAAAAACTGATGACTCTACGGAGTACGCCTATATACAAAGCAAGGCGCTTCGTGGAAAAACCCGATGATAAAACAGCTAAAGGATATATAGCGTCCGGGGAATATTACTGGAACAGCGGCATATTCCTCTGGAAAGCAAAAACCATACTTGATGCGTTTGAGAAGCATCTTCCGGATTCCTATCATTGCATAGAAGAACTTTTGGAATTCATGGGCACTAAAAAGGAATCCCAGGCGGTCAGAAAATTCTATACCGAATTCCCCAAGACTTCGATAGACTACGCTATTATGGAAAAAGCGGATAATGTCGCTATGATTGAGGCGAATTATATATGGGATGATATAGGCACATGGAAGGCCCTTGATGAAATGGTAACGAAGAACCGCGAGAATAACGTCGTAATAGGCAAACATTGCGGCATTGATTCGGATAACATTATTATATTCGGCGACGAAGACCATTTGATAGGAACCGTGGGAATTTCCAATCTTGTCATAGTCCATACGCAGGATGCCACGTTAATATGCAACAGGGACAGGGTTGAAGACGTGAAAATGCTCGTGGATAAACTGGATAAGAACGGATTGAAAAAGTATATTTAGAAACAGCATATAGAAGACAGGAAACAGAAAAAATGCCTACACCAAGGATACTCGGAATAGATTACGGACAAAAACGCATAGGATTGGCTATAAGCGATCCTTTGGGGATAACGGCGCATCCGCTTTGCGTTGTTGAATACACCACGCATACAGGTTTACTTAGGGAATTGTCAAAGGTGGTTGAGGAAAAATCAGTGTCGGAGGTCGTTGTGGGCATGCCTAAACGGCTTGATAATACCATGGGCAGAAAGGCCGATGAGGTGATGGCATTCATTGAAACCCTCCGCGCCGAGCTTGGCGGCAGGGTGGAGGTGAGCACAGTGGATGAACGGTTTACGACCGTTCAGGCGGCTAAAATGCTTGCAGATGTAAAAATAGGCCGCAAACAGAAACGGAGCCACATCAATGCCGTATCCGCGCAGATTCTTTTGCAGGCATGGATGGATATCCGAAAGACAAAAAGCCTGCGGTAGGGCATCCCGTCCTTTTTCATTCTTTATTTGGTCGGCCTTGTGCCTATGATGGTATTCAATTCCAGTATCTTTCCGTCTCTTATTACCTTCATGGATGCCTGCGCATCGGGCAGTGTCATTGCCACATAGTCCTGCAGTTCATAACTGGAATTCACCTTTTTGCCGTTATATTCAATGAGGATGTCGCCTTCGGCGAGTTTCGCGTTTTCCGCGGGCGCTTTTTTAAGAACCTGCGCGACAAAGACGCCTCTGATTTCCTTCATTTTCAGGAAATCCAGGAGGTCCTGGGTGTTTTTAAAATTCATCTGGTATTGCTTGTTGATGTAGTCAACAAGGTTTCGGTTGAAATTCAACGTTTGTACGCCAAGATAACCCCTGAGGACTTTGCCTTTCTCTTTGAGGCCGTCAAGCACGAATTTCGCGCGGTTTATCGGTATGGCAAAACCAATGCCCTGATTGCTTCCGGTGCGCGACATAATGGCGGTGTTTATTCCGATGACTTTGCCTTTCAGGTTGACCAGAGGGCCGCCGCTGTTCCCGGGATTTATGGCGGCATCAGTCTGGATGTACCCTTCATAGGCGGCTAATCCGACGCCGCCACGGCCTGTCGCGCTTATGATGCCGGCAGTTATGGTGTTGTTCAGGGTAAACGGATTGCCCGCGGCAATAACCCATTCGCCTACCTGGAGGTTATCGGAGTCGCCGATTTCCGCGGGTATCAAATCATGCGCGTCAATTTTCACGACCGCAAGGTCGGTTTCCGGATCGGTTCCTATGAGTTTTCCGGAGAAGTCTCTCTTGTCATATAACGTTACGTTAAGTTCTTTGCTTCCCTGTATGACGTGATTATTGGTGAGTATGTATCCGTCAGGGGATAGTATTACGCCTGTGCCTGCCTGGGTATTTTCAACCTCTTCCTCTTCCAGGCCGTGGAACGGGTTGAGTATGATGGTGCGTCCCGCCGATACGGTGGCGTTGATGCTGACTACTGACGGCGCAATTACCTTGGATGTCAGCATGAAAGACGATAAGTTGGCCGGATTCTCATTTAGTATCGCCTTCATGGCGTCCATGTCGGCATATTCGGCAGTGCTATTCTGCGCGGTTGAGTTGTTAAGAGTTAAGTATCTTGACAGTAGCGCTCCGGCAATAAATCCGAATAAAAGCGTTCCGAGCAGTATCCATTTTCCTGTACGCATATTTAATCTCCTTAGTATTTCACGAAAATCTTAAATTCTAATATTCCATTAATAATTCCATCTTAACCGTGATGATTTGGGATTTTTTATCGCGTATTATGTTTAATGTGACTGAATCAGAACCGAGGTTTTCGCATAGGAGTCGGCGGAATCCCAAATAAGAATTCACTTCCTGCCCGTTTACTGACATTACAACGTCATTTTCCAGCAGTCCTATTTTTTTCGCAGTGCCGTTTTTGCGCATGTTGGTTGCTGTTATGCCGTTGACCGCGGGTAATCCGAATTTTGTGCGGGTTTCCTCGTCAACTGACGCGAAGTCAGCTCCGAAATCATTGCAGAGTCTGACGCCTGTCTGTATTGCTGGAGCGGGCGCGCGGCGAGGCGTTTCCTGCGGCTGTTCCTGCGGTTGCCGGCGCTTGTTTTTCAGCATTTCTTCCAGCTTTTCTTTAAGCGATTTTTGCCGGTTGAACATGTCGTCAAAGTCCTTGAAATTGTCGTCAAAGTGTTTCAGGAAATCTTCAAGATCGTCCATGTTGCCGAAATCGCGGTTGAAATTAAATTTCTTGTGGAAATCCTTGAGTACGTCGTCAAGGTTCTCGTCAAAGTCCTGCTTGAATTGGAATGAAAAGTCATTGTCTGAAAAACTGTCTTTATTGATGCCGTATTTTTCGGCTATCTCGGGGTATTTTTTCATGAATTCTTCCACGTTGTCGGCGGTATATGTCTTGATTGCCGGTTTTCCGTTTTCGTCTTTTTCGGTCAGGGACAGCGTTATCTTGCCCGTGGAATCCTTTGTTATGGAATAGCCGTTGCTTTGTATGTTTATATTCGGAGATATGCGTATATGTCCCTGCGGGCGCAGGGGTTGTCCAGCGGTTTGTTCTTCAGAGAGCTTGCTGTCGGCCGGTTTGATGGCTTCAAGTATCTTGGTTGCCCGCCAGGAGACTTCGGGGTCGTCTGATTTGACGGCCTTTTCCAGTTCGGCCTTTGCGGGCTCCCCGATTTCCATGAGCCGCTTTGTGGTCTGGTCGCGGATTTCCGGGTCATTGTCGCCAAGCTGTATTACCAGCTTCTGGATATCTTCCCGGGAGGCTGTTTTGGAGTCCTGCCCGTAAGCTGTTATGCCGGATGCCTGCGATATAAGGATTGCCGCTAAAATTGAAGCAAATGCAAATGCGTATTTCATAAACATTTCCTCCTAATCTTTCTTGTCCAATTTTATGGTATAGATGTCTTTTTTGCCGTCTTTATGAATTATGACAAATTTAAGGTTTTTATGCGCCTTATGGTAGTCGTTAAAAATTGCCTGGAGCTGGTCGGGTTTTTCAATAGGGCAGTTGTTTATTTCAGTTATTACGTCCCATTGTTTGATGCCGGCGTATGCGGCAGGGCTGTTTTCATCCACATTTGTCACCATGACCCCGGGAGACTGGAAATGTTCCTTCAGCGGCTGGTTGAGCGGGTTTATTCGCATCCCGAGTTCCGGGAAATTCGTCCGTACGTTTGATATGTCCACGTCGTCAACCGCGTTTTCCGGGACCGGCGCCGTCAGTTTCGGGAAGGCTATAAATCCTATTAAAGCGCCTATCATAAGGCAGGCGGCTGTCTGGAAGGCAAATCTCAGCCTGAAAACAGCCCGCGGCCTGGCAGGTTCAACCGGTTCCGAGTCCGGCAGTCCGGCGATGACGCGCCTTGAAATGTCCGGCCATGCGATGGATTGCAATTCGTTTTTCGCGCCCCGCAGTCCGTCAAACGCGTCCTGATAGAGGCGTATCTCTTCCGCGCATTGCGGGCAGGACTGAAGATGCATCCTCAGCGCGGCCTCGTCATCCGGATAAAGATTGCCGTCCAGATGCAGGGGCATAAGATTTTTTGCTATAGGGCAGTTAATGTTTACCATAAACGACCTCCTTTTGGGTCCATAGATTTTTGAAAAGTTTGCGCGCCATGTGGAGTCGCCAGCGCAGGGTGCTGTTGTTTATGTCCAGCATTTCCGAAATTTCGCCGAAAGACAGGTCCTGCAGGTCCTTCAGAATCAGGACGGTTCTGTAGTTTGCGGGCATGGATTGCACTATTTCCATGATGCGCGATGACGTTTCCTTTTTATCAATCACATTTTCGGGCGCGGCGCTGGTGTCGGGCGACAGGTCCATATTCTCGGTGCATACGGTTTTGGCCGTGCGCGCGCGCCTGAGCATATCCAGGCAGTGGTTTACGCATATTCTTGAGAGCCAAGTCAGGAAGTTAAATTCGGGATTAAACCTGTCCAGGGCCTTATAGGCCTTCATGAATGTCTCCTGCGCGGCGTCAAGCGACGCGTCATAGTCGTGCAGGAACGAATATGCCGTCTGGCATATCCTGTTCTGGTGCTTTTTGACAAGCAGTTCAAAGGATTCCTTGGAACCCTGCATAGCTCTTTTTACCAGTGCGTAATCATCCGTTGCGATGTCTGTCATACGTTTTCTCCCGGCTGATTTTCGTTTCCGTTATATATACGCGGCGCAAAAAAAAATGTTTGAATAAACCTCTCCCCCTGTATTTTCCCGCGGGTATTGCAAAAACCCGTTGTTAATTGTATAATATTATGCAGGGTTGAGGCCGATTATTATCTTATGCAGATTCAAGGTCATTATACACAAAACTGGCAGTTAAATTCAAGCAAAAACTTGACTGCGGCCGTTAAGGCGCTTATAGCGGCCAATATAACAGCCATAGTCGTCAGGCTTCTATATAATATACTGGCAGGGGACCGCATAGGCTGGCCTTTGGAACGCATTTTGGGCCTTAATCCGGACCTGGTTCTCGGAAAACTGTGGCTTTATCAGTATGTTACTTATTCTGTTGTTTACGTAAATTTGAACGGCGTGCTCGGCATGGCGGCGATGTGCGTTTTGCTGTGGTGGTGCGGGAGCGAACTTGAAACTGCGTGGTCAACCCGCAGGTTTGTATTCTTCTACGCCGTTTCCGGCGTGGTTGCCGGCATTGCAGGGAGTTTTTACCTGCGTGCCGTGCCTGAAATTGGCTCGTCCGCCTGCGCCATGGCGATGCTCGGCGCGTATGGCACAATGGCCGGCAATTCAACCGTAATCGGGCCGTTGAAAGTCAAACACGCGTTGATTATTATAATTGCCGTTATGATATTCACTTCGCTGGATACCATTGCGAATCGCCTGCTGATTATTCATAATATGACAGGGTTTGTGCTTGGAATAACCCTGCCGCCGGTGTTCAGGTTCGCAGACAGGTGGGACAGGAGCCGCGCAACGGTTAGGCTTGCGAGGGAAGAAAACGAATTCGCCGGCGTAAGCGTCAGGGTGGATGAACTCCTGGATAAAATAAGCCGGTCCGGCATAGGAAGCCTTACCGGTGAAGAAAAAAAATTCCTCCAAAAGGCGAGCAAACAGTATAAGAACAAAATTTAAGATATAAGATTTCAGATTTAAGATTTTCGGCGTTTTTCATCAAAATTTTAATTCTTAAATCTTAATTCTTAAATTTCAATGCCTTTTTGATGTAACATTGCGCTAAAGTATCGGCTGTTTAATGACGATTAGCGGGATTGTATGGATTTTTTATTTAATCTGGACATAAAGACGCAACTTATCTGCCTGTGCGCGCTGGCGTTGTGCGCGATGGGGATAATATTGTATTTTGTTTACGTCGTTTCATTTTATCTGTGCCTGGACGGGATAAACCAGCTTAAGGAAACCCTCAGGATGCGCAATGAAATGAAAAAGGAAAAACATGAGGCCTTGAACAGCGTGTCTAATGCGCCGGGATTGCAGGGCAGGCTTAATGCCGCGTCCCCGGCCGATATTGCGAAAACAGTTACCCAGACAATAAAAAAGTAAACGATGAACATCATTGGCATCATTGAAGTTGACCTTTCCGAAAATCCGATAGGCCTGAAAAACAGGTGCCTTGACGACTTCCTCGGCAAACCCGCATTATGGCATACCGTAAACGGCGCAAAAAAAATCAAATTCCTGTCTAAGATTTTCGTCGCCTGCAGGACGCGTGATGAAACGGCTGTCAGGAAGGCAACCGATGGCCTGGGATGCTATTACGCGGTGTCCGATGAAATTGTTGATATACCCCAGCGACCGAAACTCAGAGCCGGCAGGAAATGGGCATTGTCCTCGTGGCAGGGCGGTATAGGCCGTTCTATGGTTTACTGCGAAGAAGGCAATCCGGGCATGCAATATATTATTGCAAAAAACGATAAGGCCGATGCGATCCTTAAATTGCCTTCAACGGCTCCTTTGGTGGATGCCGGGCTGGCCGGCGCGGTGATTGCGAAATTTGTGGAATTCAGGGATAAAGTGGATTTTATTATTACGGGAGCCCCGGCCGGGTTTAACTATGAAGTTATCTCCACGGAATACCTCGGCCGCATGGCCGCTCTGAAAATGACCTTGAAAGACGTGCTTGATATCAGGAAAAATGCGTATATCCCCGAACCTACCGTACAGGAGTTCTTTTTCCGGCTTGAAGAGAAAATAGTTTCGTGCAACTACAGGTTTACCTGGGATTCGGACCATCATATGGATTTCCTGAAATGCCTGGCCCGGGCGGCCGGTGAAGACAATATTTTCAGGATGGGTTGCAATGAAATAATTGACCTCGCCAATAGTAACATCGGATTCTGGCAGGGCCGCGCGCCAAGGGAAATTGACGTTGAAATAACCGGTAAAAGCAACATGTCTTCAATATTCGCCCCCAAACCGTACAATCAGGATGTTTTCATGGATCTTCCGGTATTCAAGAAACTTATTGGCGACGCCTCCATAATGGATGACACGAAAATATCTCTTTGCGGCGCCGGGGAACCGCTTTTGCATCCGGACCTGATGGAAATGATGGGTTACGCGAAACAGAAAGGCATTTACGGAACGCATCTTGAGACCAATGCGATATTGCTTGACGAAGAATTATGCGGGCGCCTGCTTGATACGGGGCTTGACGTAATTTCCGTGCCTATAGACGCCTCCGGCGAAAAAATTTACAGAGAGACACATGGTGTTGACGCGTATAATACGGTCGTAAGGAACGTGGAAAACCTGCTTGAAATGCGCACGCGAAAGAATCAGTTCTCTCCGTTTGTGGTTGTGGAATTTACCAAGGCAAAAGAGAATATTTCTGAAATGGAATCTTTTGTCAATTACTGGTTTGATAAGGCCGATTGGGTGGTATTGAGGGGATTCAATGATCGCGCGGGCCAGATTGAAGACAAATCCCTGATGCACCTGATGCTCGGCGAGAGGGAATTGTGCGAGAAACTGAAGAACCGCATGACGATACTTGCGGACGGCAGGGCGGTAATGTGCGGGCAGGATTTTTGCGGGAAATACGCCGTCGGCGATATCAAGAAGCAGACCGTGCGCGATATCTGGGATTGCGGTTTTTATAAGGAACTCCGCCAGGCGCATTTGTCCGGCAATTATGATGCGAATCCGCTGTGCATGCGATGCAAGGAGTGGGGCTGGCTGTAGTACGAAAAATGAAAAATGAAGGACGGACGTAGTAGCGGGTAGCGAGTAGCGAGCACCGAGGACGACGTACGAGGAACGACGAACGACGGGAAAAATAGACAATAGTGGAGAGCGTAAGGGGACAGATCTTCTTTCCTTCGCCCTTGGTTTCGGAGGATATGCGAACGTACGTCAAATCATTAAGTCGCAAATCATCCAGTCATTAAATCCCAACATCCTTCATACTTCATTTTGCATTCTTTTTCCTTTGTCGTAATTTGTGCGGTTCTGTGCCTGCACACCGGAGTGCCTGCCTACGCGAAACGCTTCGTGCAGGTAGGTTTCGGCACACAGGTGTGTAATCTTATGGTTTCGTTTCGTGGTCCCGTTCGTCGTCCCGCTCGTCGTTTCGTTCGTCGTCTCGCCCCTCGCCCCTCGCCCCTCGCTACTCGCTACTCGCTACTCGCTACTGGTTACTCGCTACTTCGTCTGCTTCTTCTGAATCATTTCCTGCAGGTTTTTAACCACTACTTTATCAAATGCATTTTCGTCATTGGCATTAAGTTTCTTCATTTCGTCCTGTATGTATTCGGCGCGTTTTTTGCTCAATTCGGCAATCTTGGTTTTTACCGCTTCGCGCTCCTTTTCTTTTTCAGTGAGATATGTCTTCTTTTCATCAAGCGTCATCTTGCGCATCTCTTCGGGAAGGTCTTCGGGTTTGACTTCTTCAAGTTTAACGGAATTTGCCTTGACTGCCTCAAGCAGGTCATATTCGCTGTCCTTGCCGGAGAAACCTTTATCTGCCATCAATTCGGCCCTTGCGGCGCCGGCGACCACCATAGAGGAGCTTGCAGGCGCGCTCATCGTTTCGTCCATCTTTTCCATATCCTTCATTTTAGCCTCGCCCGCATCGCCGTAGGCCAGCAGGGTGGAAGTCAATTTGGAACTCAATTCCGTCAGTTCCTTGTCCATGGGGGTAGTTATGGCAATCATTCCGCCGGTGGCGTCTATGCTGAAAAATTTGCCTTCGCCGAGCCGGGCTATTTCCTGCCAGGCGGCGCCGGCAGTTTCGTCATTGCCGCACCTTATGGTGTTGATATAGATGTACTTTTTTACGGCATTTTCAGTTGTCTTATGATAATCAAAACCGTCATTGTAGTCCATATGAGGCGGTGCATCGCCTACCAGGTAGATTACCTTTAACGCGTCGGGTCCTTCGGACCATTTTATTTGCGTAACCGCGTCATCCAACGCCTTATTTACGTGTTCAGGCGTGTCGCCGCCGCCGTTGGCCGAGAATGTCAACAGGTTTTTATATGTTGCGTCAAGGTCGTCCGAGAGGTCAAATACCTGTGTGACGTAACTGTCGCCCTGGTCGCGGTAGGCAATCAATCCGATTTTTATGCTCGGAGTGGGTTTCTGTTTGATTATTTCGTTTACGATTGACCATACTTTGACTTTAGCGCCTTCAATCAATCCGCCCATACTGCCTGTGGTATCCACGCAGAACACTATTTCCATGTCAATACCCTTTTCTATGGGCTTGACAATCTTGTCCTGTGCCGATGCGGAGAATGGGAGCGAGGCCAGCAGGATGGCTGTTGCGATAGCGGCCTGAATTTTACTGTAAAACATAACTTAATCCTCCAAAATAGAATTCCAATTACATGTTTTAGCTGCTCCTTCCGGGCTCCCTTACATTCCAGTTATATTAAGGAAAAGGGAGAAGACGCGAAGGCGCGAATACACGAATATTTTGCGTCCCCGAAGAGGGCAAAGCGTATAGACGAACGCTGTGTTCTCTTTGGCTTACGCCGGTTATGGTACTTTAGACGCTGTCGTACGCAAAAAGTTTCTTGCTTTCAATATGATTTTTTATATAATCGTATATTATGAAACGCGACAGGTTTTTGATAAGGGAAATAGAACTGCAGGCAGGCATGGAAATAACGTTTGATGCCGACGAGAGTTATCATATAGCAGAGGTATTGCGCAAGAGGCCCGGCGACCGGGTTACCGTATTTAATAATACGGCAAGGGAATATATTGCCGAGATAACCGGCGTACGGAACGGCATCGTATCGGCACGCGTGGTATCCGGGTCGGATGCCGATTCCGAATACCCGTTTAAGATAACTGCCGCGGTGAGTTTTCCGAAGGGCAAGCGGGCCGATTATATGGTGCAGAAGCTTGTTGAGATAGGAGTGGACGGCATAACGCCGCTTGAGACTGTGCATTCCGTCGTACACGTGGAAAAGGGCTCTGAAAAATTCACGCACTTTGAGCGGATAGTGCTGGAATCCGTCAAGCAATCCGGCAGGGTATCCATTCCGCGGATAAACGCGCCCTTATCTTTGCGCGACATTGTCGGCAACAGCAGTGGATATCAATTGAAAATAATCGCGACAGGCCGCGGAGAAAAAAGGACGTTAAAGGAAATCTTGCGCGGAATAGCCGAAGAGCAGATAAAAACAGGTTTCAAAGTTATTTTTCTCACAGGCCCTGAAGGCGGATTTGCGCCGGAGGAGATAGAAGCGGCGGTCAATGCGGGGTTCATGCCCGTTTCCCTCGGCAGGACCATATTGCGCGCGGAGACCGCGGCGGTGGCGGCGGCGGCAGGGCTGGTGTACGAATGGATTTAGCGGACTGTTTTTTACAGCAGATTATCGTAAGCCTGCTTTCTCCTTTTTTTTTCGGAGGACAAATTGATTATAAGAAACGAAAGAGCTGCTGATCGTAACGCAATTACAGAAGTTACAATAGCGGCCTTCAAAAATCATCCGATTAGCAAGCATACGGAGCAATTCATAATAAACGCATTGCGTACAGCAGGTGCCCTGACTATCTCTTTAGTCGCGGAAATTGAAGAACAGGTCGTCGGACATATTGCTTTTTCACCCGTAACAGTTTCAGATGGTGCAACGGGTTGGTATGGACTTGGACCGGTTTCGGTATTGCCTGATTATCAGAAACAGGGCGTTGGGAAATCACTTATCGATAAAGGATTGTCTTTGTTGAGAGAAATGGGAGGGCAAGGTTGTGCCCTTGTAGGGGATCCGAATTATTACAAACGGTTTGGTTGTAAGAATTATCCGGAAATGATTCATGAGGGGATTCCTCAGGAATTTTTTATTGCCTTGCCGTTTACCGAAAAGATTCCCAGGGGAATTGTTGTATTTCATAACGGGTTTTGGGCAATGTCGTAGAAGGCAATCATTACCGTATACTATCACTTCCATGACGCCGTTCGGTTATTCAGTCGTCAATCCGTTCAATCCATTGCGAAAGCATAATCCGTTGAATCCGTTAAAAAATACTTGCCTTTTTATTAATTTTTGTTAATATGGTTGCTCATTGTAAATTTTATGCCATGTCATAAAGTTTTTGCGGGAGTGGCGGAACTGGCAGACGCGCTAGGTTCAGGACCTAGTCCTCGTTAAGGGGGTGGGGGTTCAACTCCCCCCTCCCGCATATTAAATTTCTGTCCAATAGACATCGCATAAGAAACATAGAAATTTTAGATTTAAGAGTTAAGATTTTCGCGAGATGAGACCAACGTTTTTAGCCACGAGGACACAAAGAACGCATGCCTAAGCGCAATGGCTGACATTCGGCTTCTTTACGTAATCTTCGCGACCTCGCGCCTTCCCCCTTTTCCTTAACATAAACATAATTGTAATGTAAGGGATCCTGGAAGGAGTGGCAAAAAAATCTCGTCGTTTTGGTCACGGTTTTACTATCTAATCAAACCTGGACCAAATTACAATTCCGAAAATGAATATGGCTGGACAGCAAACGAAATACCTTGAGTAACGTAAGTTGTTTGGCGTTTTTGTTATTCTTTTTATTAGGAGGTTTTTTAGTATGTTGAAAAGGATTGTTTTAACAGGAGTGATGGCAATCATAGCGGTATACGCGTGCGGATGCCAGGCTGATGGTCAGAAAACGGTTCCGCCGGCCAGCGGCAAACAGGCTATAAAATGGAAGCTCATGGATTGCCAGGCGGTATGTCCGTATTGCAATGTAGCAGTAAACGCCCAGACGGATCGTTGCGCGGAATGCAAGAAGGAATTCGTATGGAAATTCCCGGTTTTCCCGAACACGCCCGAAGGTCTCATGGATAAGAGAAGAACAGCCATTCTTTATCAGGACGCTGAGCTTTATTTCAATTGCCTTGTTAACGCAGACGCCGGCAAAATGAGATCCGCCATTGAAAGCGGAATGGGTTTTCCCCAGATGGTTCCGCGTGATATAGCGCTCAGCGAAGTGAGCAAGACTTTTGAAAAGAATGCCGACAACAGCATGGCCCTTGTGACGTTTACAAGGGGCGACGGCACCACGAAAAAACTCAATCTCGTCGTTGAAGACGGGGTATGGAAGATGTATATGATGTCAATGAGTAGATAAAGCGGCTTTATCCGCCAAATAATCCCTTCCCCCTTTATAATGGGGGAGGGTTAGGGCGGGGGACGTTTTGTTTCGCACTCCCTCCCTAATCCTTTCCCATGTTTAATCTGTATTTCAGGAGGTCGCGTATGTGGCTCAAGAGAATTTTATTTGTATTTTTATGCCTGCCGGCATTTTGCATGGCATCATTTGCGGAAGACAAGCCTAAGGATGACAAAGGCAAGCCGGTTACGGAAGCGCTTCCTAAAATTGAAGGCGTAAAAGGCGTACGGCATCCGTCTTTCTCGCCTGACGGCAAAAAAATCGCATTCACATACCTTGGCGATATCTGGACAGTTGACGTTACGGGCGGCAAGGCTAACCGCCTTACGCTTCACGAGGCCTATGATGTGCGTCCGTACTGGTCTCCTGACGGTACAAAAATCGCGTTCCTGTCCAATCGTTCAGGCAGTTATGATATATGGCTGATTTCTCCTGACGGCGGCAAACCGGAACAGCTTACTTTTCACGCGGCCGTTGACATTCCGACAGGCTGGACTCCGGACAGCAAATACGTATTGTTTGAATCAAGCCGTTCCGGTGATTATAACGTATGGGCTATGCCTGTGGAAGGCGGCACGCCGAGGCAGATTACTTTTGACGTCGGCAGGATACCCTGCATAACGCGCGACGGCAAGACGGTGATTTACACGCGCGGGTATAACAATATCACACAGCGTCAGTACAAGGGAAGCGGGAATTGGGATTTGTTTTCAATTCCGTTCACGGGCGGCGTGGCTACACAGTTGACTGCGACAGACATAAATGAGATATATCCGTTTTGCTCCCCGAAGGGTGACGCGGTCTATTATATTTCCGAAGACGAAAAATACGTTAATAACATATTCAAATACGTTTTTGCGAACGGCAAAATAGAACAGGTGACCAAATCCGAAAAAGACATCTTGAATCCCGCCTTGAGCCCGGACGGCGCAACGTTCGCGTTTGAACAGGATTTTTACATTTGGACAATGCCTGTAAGCGGCGGCGAATTGAAACAGGTGAAAATAGAGGCCAATTCCGACGCAAAGGGCTATGATATAATTGAACACACTTTGACTGACGGCGCCATCCAGCCGGACCTGTCAAGAGACGGCAGGTACATTGCTTTTTCCATGGGCGGCGATATATGGATAATGCCGTCTTCAGGAGGCAAGGCGAGGCGCCTTACTTCAGGGCCGGAAAATGACCAGTGGCCGAAATTCTCTCCGGACAGCACAAGGATAGCGTTCTTTTCAAATCCAAAGGGCAACAGCGATATTTTCATAATAGGTTTGAACGGAGGCGCACCCGCGCCGCTTACCGATAATCCTGCCGACGAGTTTTATCATAACTGGTCGCCTGACGGCAAGGGGATAATTTTTTCTTCAGACCGCACAGGCAACAGGGACATCTGGTTCATGAATCTTAATACGGGCGAAAACGTACAGTTGACGACATCTCCTGCTTCGGACGATGACCCGGCTTTTTCCGAAGACGGTTCCATGATAACGTTTGATTCCGGCCGTTCCGGAAATACGGCTATATGGGTCATGCCGGCAAAAGGCGGAGCCGCAAGGCAGGTAAGCAGTGGCACGGGCCTTGACCAGGTGCCGGGTTTTTCACCCGACGGCAAGATGATAGTTTACGAATCCAACCGCAACGGCCTTTTGAGCCTGTACGTGGTTTCCATAAACGGCGGTACTGAGATGCAGATAACCGCTGACGGCGGCAGGCCGACATGGACTGCCGACGGACGGTATATTATTTTTGAGGCGGAACGCAAAGAGAAAAAGGGAATCTATCTCGTGGACGCGCCGGCGAACGTGCTCGTAGGCCGCGAGATACCCGTATTGGCTGACGTGGAAATATCGCGCGAACAGGAATATGCCCAGATATTTGAAGAAGCCTGGCTTAATATGAAAAACGGTTTTTATGACGAAAAACTGCACGGCATTGACTGGGATAAAATAAAGGAAAAATACCTTCCCATGGTGAAACTCGCGGAAAACAAGGAGGAGATGTATTTCCTGGTTACGCAGATGATAGGTGAATTGAAAGCCTCGCATACCGGTTTTTACGGGCAGGGCAGTGCCCGCGGCGGCGAATCCACTGGTTATCTCGGCATAAGCTTGTCAATGCCTGATGATGAAAAAAATGAAGGCCTGCTTGTGACCTATGTGGTGCCTAACAGCCCCGCGGACAAGATGTGGATAAGGAAAGGCGATTATATTTTTTCAGTGGACGGCGTTGAACTTAAGAGAGGCCAGGAGAATTTCTTCAAGCTCCTGAACGGCAAGGTCAACAAAGATATCAGGATAAGCATAAGCAATGACGTGGACCGGAAGAACGCGCGCGAAGTAGCGGTAAAACTTATGGATCCGGGCGCTTATATGGAGCTTTTGTACAGCAATGAAATTGAAAAAGCGGAGAAGCTTGTGAAAGAAAAAGGCGAAGGCAAGATTGCCTATATACGCCTGCGTGAAATGATGCCGGATGACCTTAATTATTTCCAGAATACCATAGGTTCCGATGACATAAAATCAAAGGAAGCTCTGGTTCTGGATCTCCGCGCGAATCCCGGCGGACGCATACACCAGCAGGTGCTTGACATCCTTACAAGGACAAGGTTTGCCGAAACCCGTCCGAGGGGCGGCAAGCCGTCGGACCAGCCGTCCTTGAGCTGGGAAAAGCCCGTGGTATTGCTGATTAACGAACGTTCCTTCAGCGACGCGGAGGTTTTTACATACGGATTCAAAAAGATTAACAGGGGCAAGGTGATAGGCGTGGCCACAAGCGGCGGCGTAATCGGTACGAACGATATTACGCTCAGCGACGGCTCCACGTTCAGGATACCTTGCGTAGGCTGGTTCGGCATTGACGGTACTAATCTTGAAGGATTCGGCGTCAAGCCTGATATAGAAGTCCGCGAAACCCCGTATGACAGGGCAAGCAACCGCGACCCGCAGCTTGAAAAGGCCATTGAGGTACTGCAGGAAGAAATGAAGGCGCTAAAAGCCCCGGTTGAGAAGGTTGAAAAACCCGAGGACAAGTCAAAGCCGCCGGTTGAAAAAAAGGATGCTACACATCCTAAAAAATAATGGCAGAATTTTTCTTACAATGCCGGCAATGCGGCAAGTATCTTAAG
Source organism: Planctomycetota bacterium (assembly GCA_016220095.1). Taxonomy (GTDB): domain Bacteria; phylum Planctomycetota; class MHYJ01; order JACQXL01; family JACRIJ01; genus JACRIJ01. Next base: position 21,099 of record JACRIJ010000005.1, read on the forward strand.
GTAAAAGGCGCCAATTCGGGCGACGTTATAGGCTGTCCCGCGTGCGGTTCCGGCATTACCGTTGAAGCACAGCAACCGGCGCCATTGCCGGAAGTGACGCCATATCAACAGGAACAGGACATTCCGTTTTCACAACAGCCTCCGCCCATGCCTTTGCCGCAATTCGCGGGTTTCTGGGTAAGGCTTACCGCGCATTCTATTGACAGCGTGATATTGATGGTTGTCTGCGCAGTCGCGATATTCATTGCTTTTTCCATTGCTGTGGCGGTCGTTCCTGATACCATGGCTGTTTTTAGTCCCGAGCACCAATGGTCGCAGGAAGCTGAAGTTACGCCGGCGGAAATGCAGGCGGCATTATTGGCAATAGCGCTGGTATTGATTCCGTGTTTCGTGATTCTTTTCCTGTATTATGTCATTTTTACGGGCGCGTGCGGCCAGACAATAGGAAAAATGGCCGTCGGAATCAAGGTAGTAAATAATAAGACGTTTGACAGGATAAGTTACGCTAAGTCAATGGGCAGATATTTTGCCTATGGGATTTCCCATTTGATATTTGACGTGGGATTTATAGTAGCGGGTTTTACGGAACGCAAGCAGGCGTTGCACGATATTATCTGCGATACGGTGGTGATTTACAAAAAGTAATCAGAGCGAGTATAGTACTTTCGTTACGTCACTTGGCGCTCTTGACGTCCTCTGCGGTTTATTCCGGTTTGTCGTACGTCTAACGACGACTACGGTTTAACCGCAAAGCGCGCAAAGCACGCTAAGACGATTTCAGGTAACGTCGTCTTTGCGTTCTTTGCGAACTTCGCGGTTATTCCGACTGTCGTACGTCTAACGACGACTGCGGTTTAACCGCAAAGGCCGTTAAGCACGCTAAGTACGGCTAAATAGCAATCAAGTATCCCTGATTTCTGATTTGGTTGCGCCTGCGCACCAAAGCGCCTGCCTTCGCCGAAACGAAGCATCGGCTTCGTGCTTACGCACCGAAGTGCTTCAGCACGCAGGTGCGTGCAGGCAGGCTCCGGCGCACAGGTGCGGCTTTGCTGCTTTATAGTCTAAGTCCTCAACTTCTATGCAAAAAGCACAGAAGATTTATACGGAAATTAACTACTGCGATAAATCTGCCTTATGCGTTCGGTGTATTCGGCGCGTTCGGTGGTTAATTCGCATTAGTCGCTGTCATTCTTTTCCGGACTCCAGACTCTTGCCCCCAGACCCCGTGCTTTATCCCGTCCCTTAATTACGTAATAACTCAATAACTTAATAACTTTTGTGGTAAACGCATGCATAACTGCCGTACAATGGAACACATAGAGCTGTTGATTTTTGACATGGACGGTACTTTATACAAGACCGAATGTGTCAGCGTGAATGCCTCTCTCAGGGGCATAAGAAGGGTGTACGAGGAAAACGGCATCAATCTGCCTTTACCCACTCCGGTGCACATCATGTCGCACATCGGAAAGCGCACGGAGGATTATTACAAAAGCCTTCTGCCGGAAAGCGTAAGGCATTTATTCGGCAAGGTACACAAATACACGCAGGATAATGAAGTGGAAGCCCTGGTTGCCGGCAAGGGCGTGGTGTACGACGGCGTGCTGGAAACCCTCGGCGAACTCAAAAGACGCGGGTATAAGTTGGCCGTTGCGAGCAACAGCGACCCGCGTTATTTCAATACGGTGCTGGACAGCACCGGCATAGGGAAGTTTCTGGACAGGAAGATGTGCATAGGGATGCTCAATGCGCCGGCGAAGAACAAGGCGCCGATGCTGAAGAAGATAGTGGCGGAGCTTGGCGTAAAAAATGCCGTAATGGTAGGTGACAGGATTGATGACGTGGCCGGCGCGAAGGATGCGGGAATGGATTGCATAGGGTGTTTTTACGGTTACGGAAGCCCCCTGGAATTTGAACACGCCATATTTTCAGTGATGTCTTTGAAAGAATTGCTGATAGTATTCACGGAAAGAAAGTAGATTTAAAGATTCTAAGATTGAAAGATTAGAAGATTCGTAATATTTAAGCCATTTGAAGTAATTTCCCTTTCCCTTGATGGGCGGGGGTATAGGGGGGGGTGGGGGGGGATATTTTCCCCTGTCCCTCTCCCGCAAGAGGATAGGGGATTTATTTCAAATAGTTTAAGTATTACTAAGATTCGTCGTGATTTGCCAATCCTTTCTTCTTAGTTCTTGGATGAGAAGATTTTAAGATTCGTCGTCGTAATCTTTCAATCTTAAAATCTTGTAATCTGCTAATCCATAGCATGATATTGTTGACTATAACGAAGATAAAGTGTATACTAAAATTATAAGCCGATGCTGGCAGAACTGCTGTTGAAAACCCAAAAGATGAAATGGATTTATGGCTAAAATATTGCTGGTAGACGATGATTCTGATATAAGGATATTGCTCAGCGAATTGCTGAGGCTCCGCGGCTACGATGTGGAAATGGCCGAGAGCGCTGAAGACGCCATTCAGAAGCTCAGGCTGATGCCTTATGATATCGCCCTGATAGATTTAAAACTGCCGAATATGAGCGGCGATGAATTGATGGAATATTTTAAGATCCACCAGGCGGACACGCAATTAATCATAATGACCGGGTTTCCGAGCCTGGATACCGCCATAACGGCCTTGCGGCTTGGCGCATTTGATTACCTTACCAAACCTTTTACAGACACTGATGCGATATATGCCGTTATTGAAAATGCTTTGGAAGCCCTCAAGGTAAAGCGCGAAAGCAGAAAACAGCAGAGGGACATGGAAGTACGTTTTCAACAGCTCAAGGAAGTTGATAAAACCAAGGAAATATTGTCCAACATCATTGTAGAGGGGCTCAGCGTGCCGGTCGGCAACATAAGGACGACGATTGATTTCATAGCGTCAAAATACGCGGATGAACTGCCGTCTGAATTGCAGGGCATCATTGAGACCCTGCAGGACGAATCCGAAAGGGCGTTTCATATAGTAAGGCGCCTCGGCGATATCCTTATGATGGAAGACAAACAGCTTTACCTTAATTTCACTTCCGTTGACCTTGAAGAGATCGTTTACCAGGCGATAAGGGAATTCAGCCAGTCAAAAATCGGCGAGCGGCAGATTCTGATGGAATGCGATTCGGCCATATCCGAGGTAGAAGCGGACAAGGACATATTGCTGGACATAATAAGAAATCTTTTAAGCAACGCGGTGAAGCATACCCCGGGTAAAGGCGTAATTGAATTAAAGACAAGGTATTTGAAGGATAAAAAGGAAATAATGGTAACGGTATCGGACAGGGGGCCGGGAATCGCCCCGATGTATCAGCATAAAATATTTGAGAAATTCGGGCAGACCGAGCTGAAGAGAGCTGGGCTGAAAGTTGAAACTGGGCTGGGATTGCCTTTTTGCAAACTCGCGGTTGAGGCGCATAAAGGCAGGATCTGGGTTGAAAGCCTGCCCGGCAAAGGCAGTGCTTTTAATTTCACCCTGCCCGTGTCGCAGAAATAGGAGTATGTGAGATATGACTGACCAACTGAAAAAAGGAAAGGTACTTATTGTTGATGACGTCAAGATTTTCCAGAGAATGACCGGAATGGCGCTTGAATCAAACGGTTATCAGGTTTGTACCGCGTCAAACGGCAGGGAGGCGGTGGAAAAGGCCAAAGCTGAGATGCCCGATATGATTCTCATGGATATCATAATGCCTGAAATGGACGGTTACCAGGCATGTGAAGCAATCAAGAAAGACGCCGTTACCAAAGGCATTCCTATAATAATGCTCACTTCCATAGCGAAAAAAGATGCCATCATGCTCGCTCTTCAGAGCGGCGCGTGCGATTATCTGGTCAAATCCGGATTCAAAACGTCCACACTCATTGAAAAGATTGAACAGCATATACATGTGAAGTAGCGAGCAGCCAGCAGCGAGCAGCCGGGGACGAACGACGTACGAGTGACGTACGCGAAGCGAAAGCACGTTTCATTGCATTCAAGGCGTTTTTATCATTTCATTTTCAATTTTATCACTTAAAGAAGACATTTAGAGTCTTACGTCTCAACTTCTGCGTATTTTGCACAGAAGTTTATAAACCATACGTATTTTCGTCGCGTCGCTTGGCGTTCTTAACGTACTTTGCGACTTATTGCGTCCGCTATACGTTCCAACGGCGACGGTTAACCGCAAAGTAAGTTTACCCTAAGCGGAGCGAAGGGCAAAGCACGCTAAAATGATACGAATATTCATCGTCTTTGCGGTCTTAGCGGTTTATTCCGGCCGTCGTACGTCTAACTACGACTACGGTTTAACCGCAAAGGCCGCTAAGTACGCTAAGACGATTGCAGGTAACGACGTCTTTGCGAACTTTGCGCTCTTTGCGGTTTATTCCGGACGTCGTACGTCTGAACGACGACGTTTTGACCGCAAAGGCCGTTAAGCGCGTTTACCTTGCCGCAGTACTAAGCAAAGCGAAGTGAGTGTAACGAAGGGCTAAGCACGGCTAACCAGTAATCGGATCTCGGCTCTCAGTTTTGGTTGCGGCTTTGCCCTGTACCAAAGCGAAGCGCTTGGTACAGGGTTTGCTGCATTATTTTCTTAAAGCTCAACTTCTGTGTAAAATGCATAGAAGTTTGTTAATAGACGGAAACCACAAGATTACACAGATTCGCACAAGATACAATAGAAAACAAGAAGGAAGATAACTTCTGCTAAAAAAGCATAAAAGATTTTTAGCGGATTATAAGCCACGAATACACACGAATGCACACGAATACCGGCGATATGTCGTACGTTATCCTGATCATTCTGCCTATACATGTGAACAATCGTCCGTAAACGCGCCGTTATTTGCATCGAATGGACCATTCGTTTCGCTTCCTTCGCTCCGCTCAGGACTTCCTCGCATTGCTCGGTCGCAGAGAACTGCGGCAGGATAAACAGGATACGCCGGATACGTCGTCGTAATCTTGCGTAATCTTGCGTAATCTTGTGTAATCTTGTGGTTTCGTTTCGTCGTCCCGGAACGCAGAGCCTGGTTCTCGGTACCCGGATCCCGGCTCCCGAATCTCGGTTTTGGTTGCACAAGCCCCGAGCTTACCGAAGGGACGGCTGTGCCCTGTACCCAATAAAACACAGAAGTTGAAACGAACGTTTTTAGCCACGAAGGCATGAAGTACGCTATCCAGTGACCGGCGGGCAGTGGTCAGTCGTTGTCTTTTATTCGTCAATCCATTTAATCTGTTTAATCTGTTGTTAGGAATTTCGTTATGTTCACTGGCCACTGGTACCATTTATTAAAGTGCATTGCGCCTACAGCCGAAATTAGATTATTATGCTTTTATGGCAGGCTTTAATACTGGCTGTTGTGCAAGGCGTGACGGAATTTCTTCCGGTCAGCAGTTCCGGCCATTTGGCGCTGTTGCAGAACATTATGGACATCAAGGAGGGCGAGTCAAGCCTTTTCTTCAGCATAATATTGCATCTCTTTTCAGCCCTTGCAGTCTGCTGTTTTATGTATCGTGACATAATAGGGGCATTCAAATCAAATCGCAGGATTATATATGCCGTGGTTATTGCCACCGTACCGGGCGCCATGTTAGGGGTATTTGCCGAAGATTATGTGGCGTCATTCGCGCAAAACGGCATATTATTCGGGGCGTGTTTTTTAGGTACGGGTTTTTTTCTGATGGTCGGCGAGCATCTTTCGCACACGCGCTACAGCCTTAAAGACGTGCCGGTATTCAGGTTTATAGTTATAGGTTTAGCGCAAGCGGCGGCGATTCTTCCCGGACTGTCCAGGTCGGGCCTTACGATAAGTTCAGGCCTTGTCATGGGGCTTGAAAGGGGAGACGCGGCGCGGTTTTCCTTTCTATTGTCTTTGCCCATCATTTTCGGGGCCACGGCCAAGAAAATACTTTTTGAATATGATAAACTTAAAGTCAATTTTGAGCCGATAACTATATTAGCGGCTGGTGTCGTTACATTTGTCGTCAGCCTGCTGGCGTTGTCTGTCCTGCTGAGAATAGTGCAGAAGAGGAAACTCGTCTATTTTGCGGTTTACTGCGCGATTCTCGGCGTTACTGTTTTGATACTTGCAATTATTGGGAAAGCATAGCGCGTATGGAAAACAAAAAAAATCAGGCTAATTCAGTCCGGGCAAGGGAGATAATCGGGTTGGCGTTTATTATAACCGCCCTGTTTATCTTCGTCACTCTCATCACTCACCGCGCAAGCGATTACGGCGGTCTTGTTTATCCGGCTTCCGAAGAAACCCACAATAAAGGCGGGCTTTTAGGCGCATTTTTATCCTATCATCTGATAATGAATTTCGGGCTTGCTTCGTATGTTCTCGCGGGCATGGCGGCGTTCTGGGGAGTTATACTTTTCTGGAACCGCGAAATAAAATACATGTGGTGGAAGATAGCCAGCGCGAATCTTCTCGTTTTTTCAAGCGCGGCTTTTTTCGGAATGTTGTTTCCGGAGCTTGAAGAGGGTGGCATCCTGTACGGAAGCACGGTATCAATGGGCGGCACCGCGGGGCTTGCCGGGGCCAGGATTATAATGGCGTATCTCGGCGGCATAGGAGGCTTTCCGGCCGTGTGCGCAGTCATTCTTGTTTCCCTGCTTTTCGCGACCGATTGGCTGGTGCAGGGATTATATTCCAAAATGTGGGCGTTCGCAAAATCCGGTTCCCTGTGGTTTGCAAAACTGACGAGGGATTTAGGCATTATTACGGCGCAGAAGACCGGAGATTTGGCAGGGCAGGCCGTGCAGGAATTTGAAGACTGGCGCGCCAGAAAGGCCGCGGAAAAGCCCGCATCTCCGGCGCTTGATGCGCCTTTGCAAAACGACAAAAAGAAAAATGATTATATAGAACAAGTGCAGGTTCTGGAAGAAAAACCGGTTGAAAAGCCCGTTGCAATTTCAGCGTCGCCCCGTCCAGTGGAAATTCCGGCAGCAGCTGAACACAAACCGGAAAAGACGGAACCCGCGCCCAAGGAACCTGTTTACGCGGAAAAACCCAGGAAGGAAAGAGTCCAGGAACACAGGGAAAAAGAACCCAAAACCGAATTCAAGCTTCCGCCTGTCACGCTCCTTGAGGAGCCGTTGAAAGAAGTTTCAATGACAAAAGAACAGGATTTTGAGGAGAGAAAAACCCTTATTGAAAAAACTCTTGAAAGCTTCGGCATTATTGCAAAGATCGTTGATTCCCAAAAGGGGCCGGTATTGACAAAATACGAAGTGGAGCTCGCGCAGGGCACGAGGTCGCATAAGATTGTCGCCCTGAGCGATGACCTTGGCATAGCGCTCAAAGCGCCTAATGTGGCCATTGCGCCGGTGTCCGGAAAGAATACCATAGGCATAGACGTTCCGAATACATATAAGGATATAGTACGCCTGAAGGAATTAATCAGCGCAAGCGAATCCGAATTGAATAAAGCTAAACTGCCTCTTTTCCTCGGAAAAGACGTCGCAGGCAAGGATATTGTCAGAGACCTCGCGGAAATGCCTCATTTGCTTGTAGCAGGGGCCACAGGTTCCGGCAAATCAGTATGCCTGAATTCCATAATCATGAGCCTTCTCATGGCCAAGACCCCTGAGCAGTTGAAGTTGATTCTTATTGACCCCAAGATGGTGGAATTGTCGGCATTTAAGGACGTGCCTCATCTGATGAGTCCCGTAATTACGGAAATGAAAAAAGCGCCGCTTGTTCTTAATTGGGTAGTCCAGCAGATGGAAGAGCGCTACGAACTGCTTGCGATGGCGCACGTGAAAAAAATAGAAAGTTACAATCAGCTTGGCGAAAAGAAAATAAGGGAATTACTGCAGGCTGATTCGGAAGAAGACGGCCCGGCGGACGTGCCTGTTTACCTGCCGCGCATAGTGGTCGTTGTTGATGAACTTGCTGATCTTATGCTGGTTGCCTCATCAAAGGACATTGAAAGTACTATTACAAGGATAGCCCAGAAATCGCGCGCGGTCGGAATTCATATGATTCTCGCTACGCAACGGCCTTCCGTGGATATTATTACGGGGCTGATAAAATCCAATATAACCGCAAGAATAGCATTCAAAACCGCTGCAAAGGTTGATTCGCGCACTATTCTTGACCGCAACGGCGCCGACATGCTCCTGGGGCAGGGCGATATGCTTATGCTTATGCCGAATACGCTTGATATTATACGCGCGCAGTGCACTTATTCAAGCGAGAAGGAAATACAGGATATAACCGGATTCTGGAAGGGGCAGGGCGCGCCGCAGTTTGACAAGGAATTGGATACGTTCCAGAACCGCGGTGAAGACGCGGTAAATACCGCTGAAAAGGATGAATTCTTTGAAGAGGCCGTGAAAGTGGTATTGGAAACCCAGCGCGGTTCGGTTTCTTTATTGCAGAGGAAACTCGGTATAGGATACACCCGCGCGGCAAGGTTGATTGAATACATGGCCAATGTCGGCATCCTCGGCGGTTATAAAGAAGCCAAGGCCCGCGATGTCTGCATTACCCCTGAAGAATGGGAAGCCCGAAGGAAACGCGGAGATTATTCCAGCGATAAAAGCGGTTCTATAGAAGAAGACGATATGGTCGGCGTTGCGCCTGAAGAGGCGTAAAGAGAAATGATCGCAGTAGCGAGTAGCGAGCACATAGGGACGAATGGGATTTAATGAGTATGATTTAATGATTGACGACGGATGCGTAATCGTCAAATCATCCGGTCACCATAGCATTAAATCAGCAGCAATCCGGGTTCTTAGGCCTCGTCCCGTCCTCCCTTCTTCATTTTTCATACTTCATACTTCGTTCATGGACTTAAGGTGCGCTTCGATGCACAGCGGGAGGCCATGAAGGTCGTAGCCGCCTTCAAGCGTTGATACCATCCTGCCTTCACAGCATTCATTCGCGGCTTCAACGGCCATTCGCGTCATCTTTTTGTAGTCTTCAATCTCTAATCCCATGCCGCCTACAGGGTCGTTTTTGTATCCGTCAAATCCCGCGGAAATTATTATCAGGTCAGGTTTGAATTCCCTGAATTGTTTTGTCAATACCCCGGAAGTTTTTTTTAACATGTCATCGCGCGTTGTGCCGTAGTAAAATGGTTTGTTTATGGTGAATCCCTTTCCCTTTCCCGCGCCTGTCTCATCTGTTTCGCCCGAGCCTGGATAGAACGGAAACCTGTGTATGGAAAAATACAATACTGAGGGATCTTCATAGAAGATATCCTGCGTGCCGTTGCCGTGATGTACGTCCCAGTCAAAGATTGCGATTTTATCCATACCATGTTTCTTCTGCGCGTACCTTGCGCCTATGGCGGCATTATTAAACAGGCAGAATCCCATGGCCCTGTCCGATGTCGCGTGATGGCCCGGCGGCCTGACCATGCAAAATGCGTTAACCGAGTCTTTTTTGACGATGGAGTCTATTGCCGTAAGCACACCGCCCGCGGCGAACAGCGCGGCTTCGTACGATTTTTTGCTTACAACCGTGTCAGGATCAAGATATCCGCCGCCGCGGAGAGAGGCTGTTTTTACGATTTCGCAATGCCTTGCCGTGTGGACAAGCAGTAATTCTTCCTCTGAGGCTTTGCGTGGTTTTTTGATAAGCAACTGGTTCCACATGCCGGTTGTTTTCAGATGTTCGCAGGTGCTGATGAGCCTTTGCTGGTTTTCAGGGTGCGGCCCGGTATCGTGTTCAAGATAAATATTATCGTAAATAAGCATGGCTGCCATCTTTCAAGTCCTCCAATATGCCATTTCCCTGACTGTATATTACAATAAATAACCGCCGGATACAAGCTTTTTAAAAAAGAATATAACCGGCCACTGACCGCCGATCGCCGGTCGCTGATTACTAATGAACAATGTTGAACTATTTTGAAGAATGTGCGTCTATATATATGCAAAGTCCATGAGTCTGTTAAAATTTAAAAAAACTTGTATTACTTGAAAAAAATGTTATAATATAAAACGGACTTAAATCATATAAGAGGAATCGTATGAGCAAAAAGATTTTGAAATGCCCGAATTGCAAAGGCGAGGTTGATATTACGGAATATCCGCCTGGAATGAAGTTTACATGTCCCAATTGCCAGGCAACCCTCCAGGTGCCAAGGCAGCAGCCTACAGCAGGTGCAAAACCTAATCTTGTGCAAGGCACGGGTTTTAACAAAATACCCGCGCAGATAAAACAAACCCCGGTGAGGCCGCCCGCATCAGGCGCTTCAAACAACAGGCCAGGAGTCCCCGCGGCACGCAGTAAGTACGCGCCGACAATGAAAGTTGACAGGCAGGCAGTAGCGTACGCGCCGCCGTATTCCCAGCAGAATTACAATTCCGATAAGCAAAAAAAGAGTTTTCTTCCTTTGTATATTGGCGGCATTCTTGCATTAATGGTAATTGGAGTTATTGCGGGAGTGCTTATTGTGGGCAGTGGCGGCGAGAAGAAGGGCAATAACGGTTTGCCTGCCACTAACAATGGGGGGGATGTTAAGCAGGATGACAAAATCCCTGAGACTCCGGTAATTCCGAAAACTCCGGATACCTCAAAGCCTGTAGATAAGCCCAAACCACTTGATACTCCCAAGCCGCCAGATCCGGAACCGCCGGTTGCGGCAGGTGATGACGATGATGATAATCCCCCGGAACCGCCGGAACCGGTAGACCCGCCCATGCCGCCGGTAAAACTTCCTCCGCCTGTAATGAATCCCAATCCTGCGCCGAATCCCGCCATAAATCAGGACCTTAAGGAAAAGATATTAAAGATGTTTGCCAATCCGCATCCGAAAGACGCAACGGAAGAGCAGAATACGAAAAGACGCACCGAAATCGTGGCGTTAGGTAAAGAAGCCTTCCCGGTATGCGCGGATATATTAGGCGAAGATGATGGCTATATCGCTAAAGAATGCGGAAAAGTTCTTATTGAGCTTTTGCCAGCCGGCGATTACAGGTCTATGATGCAGGGGACGCTGACTTTTCCTGAAACAGCTCCCAAGCAATCGCGCGCCGACGTCGCGCAAAGGATGATTCGGTTCTACGTAGGCCACGGCAAGGATGTTATTAAGTAAAAATCGCCTTATGCGGTTTAGTTAGGATTTGGCCATGTTTGCACTCTCTACCGCCTGGGTTCCCGGTGGAAATTATAAGCTTGCGGATATAATAACCCTTGGCAAAAAAGCGGGATTTTCAAGCTTTGAACTCGGGGTAACATCGGCAAAATTCAAGGTCGCGGAACTTAAATCACTTGCAGATTCTAATTGCATTTCTATCATAAGCGTTCACAATATCTGTACGGATAAATCCTTTGATGAAGCAAACCTGCGCGGGGATTTTCTGTCTTCACTTGACAAGAAAACCAGGAAAAACACCGTAAGTATGACCCTGGAAACAATCCGCATAGCCGAATCGCTGAAAGCTTCTTCCGTGATACTCCATCTCGGCAATGTTGAAATGAGGCACGCGAAAAGGAAACACCTTGGATTCTGCAAATATGTGTCGCAATTGGGGATTACAAAGGAATTGGTACAGGTTATAAACAGGCTTCTCGTCATGCGCAAGAAAGCGTCCAAGCCTTATATTGACGCGGTTTATGAAAGCATCCGGGAAATCCTTGACGGTTCAAAAGGCTCTCCTGTGAATATCGCCATGGAAAACCGTTATTTTTTCAATGAAATACCTTTTCCTGATGAGCTTGCGGCAATTTTCAAGGCGTTTGATGACCCGCGCCTTAAGTATTGGCATGATATGGGCCATGCGAACATGTTTTCATACCTCGGAATATTCAAGGAATCCGCATGGCTGGATAATTTTGCCGGGCGAATGGCCGGTATGCATATCCATGACGCGCTGAAAAGCCGCGACCATATGCCTCCCGGAAAGGGCAGTGATATAGATTTTTCAAGGCATGTGAAATACTTTCGTGATGATAGTATCAGCAAGGTTGTGGAAATTGCCGCGGGCTGGCCGGCTGAAGATTTGAAAAGTTCAAGGGAATTCCTTGAGAAGCTGGCTTCCGGTCAGTGAACGACGACGAAATAACAGCGGCTGTCTGCAAATATCAAATGCGATTCATTAGTATTCAATCCCTTTTCGCGCGAGGATTCCTTTTTGGAATGGGTGTTTGATTTCCTTCATCTCTGTCACAAGGTCTGCATATTGAATTGTTTTCCTGCCGGCATTACGGCCTGTCAGTATGATATTCAGGTTTCGGGGCAGTTTTTTCAGGAATGACAGAAGCCGTGTTTCGCTGAGTACGCCGAGGGAAACGATATTGTTTATTTCATCAAGGATAAGAAAGTCGTACCGGCCGGTTTTGGTTTTTTTTTCCGCGAATTTCAAGGCCGCTTCAGCCGCGGTCTTATGCTCCTTTTTTCGCGCGGGATTATCCGTATCAAATACGTAACCTCTGCCCATGGGATATATTTCAATTTCAGGGCGCAATTTCTTTGCGGTTTCAAGCTCCCCGTATTTCCAGTCGCTTTTTATGAACTGCACCATCAGCGCTTTCATCTTGTGGCCGGCGGCCCTGAAGGCGCATCCGAGCGATGCCGTTGTTTTTCCCTTGCCGTTGCCCGTAAAAACTATAATCAGTCTTTTGTTCATATGATTCTTCTCTAATCCTGTCTTTTTACTTCGTATGCCTTTTCTCTCAGCCGCCACAGGAGTTCCGTGGTAAATCCGGCTTCTATGTGTTGCCATGGCAGGATTTCATCACGGCTCCGCCCGCGCAGATAAAATGCAGGCGTTAATCCGCATTTCGCGAATGATTCCATCCATTTTTCGTAGCTGAACATCTCGTCCCACGAATCAAATTGGCAGCCCGTATTGACGGCTTCAACCAATACCCTGCCTAAACGCCTGTCTCCTCGGGAAAATACGCCTTCCAGCACGCTTCTTCGCGAATCATGGTATTTTAAATGAATACTGCGGTAGCGCAGGCCTCTTTTGATTGTATCAACCGCTTTATTGAAGTAGTCCATTTCAGCCATGGATTCCCATTGGAACGGCGTGTGCGCCTTCGGCACAAAAGGCGATATTGTCACATTGACATTGCCTGCGCCGGATTTTATGATGTTGCCCGTATGGGATACCTCGTTCAGCAGGTTTGGTATGGCTTCTATGTCAGCGGACTCTTCCCTCGGCAGGCCGGTCATGAAATAGAGTTTTATCAGATTCCACCCTTCAGAATATGCCTTTTTTACGGTTTCAAACAAGTCAATATTCGAGATTTCCTTATTGATGACCTTGCGCAGGAAATCCGTGCCTGCTTCGGGCGCAAGCGTCAGGCCGCTCTTGCGGATGGCGTTGAGCAATTCCGGCAACTGTTTGAGGTCTTCCGTTATTCTCAGGGAGGGCAGGGATATGTTTACGTTCTTATTCTTAAAGCGCGCGTTGAGCCGGTGGAGAAGTTCTATCATGTGCGGGTAGTCGCCGCTTGAGAGCGATGTTAGGGCCATTTCGCCGTAGCCAGTGGTTTTATAGCATTCCTCGGCGTACTCAAGTATCTTCTGCACACTGCGCGTGCGTACCGGGGTTTTTGCGCATTTGGATTGGCAGAAATTGCACGCATGCGGGCACCCGCGCATTATCTCCACGTTTATCCTGTCGTGCACGGTTTCCGTCCAGGGAACGACCGGTTTGGAAGGGAATGGCGCGTTTTCAAGGTCTTTTTCAACGGCCTTTAAGATTTTTTCCGGGGTGCCTTCTGCGCCGGGCAGTATTTCCGCGATGGCGCCGTCCTGATTATATTTCACATCATAAAAACACGGCACATAAGCGCCTGTTACGTTTCGAGCGATGTCAAGCAACAATTCTTTTTTTGGAATGCGGTTCTTTTTGGCGTTGCGTACGGCGTTGACAATCTGCACAACTGCTGTTTCGCCGTCGCCGATTATGAATACATCAATAAAATCCGACATGGGTTCGGGATTGATGATGCCCGTTCCGCCTGCAATTATCAGAGGCAGGGCGGATTTCCTTTCCGAGGCCGCCAGCGGAATCCCGGATAACTGTAGCATCTTCAGTATGTTCGTGTAACTCATCTCGTGCTGGGCCGAAAAACCGATAATATCAAATTCCCTGACGGGCGTATGCGTTTCAAGCGAAAACAGCGGTATGTCATTCTCCGCCATCCGGTATTGCATGTCCACCCAGGGTGCAAATACCCGTTCAGCCAGGGCATAGTCCAGGCCGTTGACTATTTTATAAAGGATTTGGATGCCCAGGTGCGACATTCCTATCTTGTAGGTGTCCGGGAAAGCTATTGCCATGGAAACTTCAACTTCACTGCGGTTTTTGGCAATGCTGTTCCACTCTCCGCCTATGTATTGGCCCGGTACCTGAATACTGGGCAGTATGGGTTCAATTTTACTCCAAAGCGTCATAATACGGTGCCTTTCTTGTGGGAAAACGGTAGAAAAAATAATAATTGCGTAAATCTTAAAATCTTAAGAAATATGCGCCCGCTCTTTTTCGGCTTGCGCGCAAAAACTGCCGATATGGCGCAGACCGGCGATAGTAATAATGAAAATATCTTCATGCGCAATGACAGCCTGCAGTCAGCCGCGGTTAGAAGACTTTCGTTTTTTAAGAGGATGACTTTTCCAATAAGTTCGTCCGCGGAAAAAATACCGAGCGACGGCGCGTTGTTCGCCGAATGCAGGAAATAAGTTTTCTCGGAAAACCGGAATCTTCCTGTTACCCAGTGTACTTCTACTATGTCGCTTCCGGACGCGGACGTCCTGCGCGTTTTGAATGCCGCTATGTCGCCTGCCTTGAGATCATGCGCGCCCGCGTGCCTCACGATTACTGATGAATTCAGCGGCAAAACGGGTTCCATGCAACCGGAAATAATCTTGAAACAGGATGTTTGAGAAGACATTCCTTGACGAATTAATAATTTAGAATTAAAAATTAAGAATAACGGAATAAATCAGTGAAACTGATTTTGTGGATTATAAATCCTTTTGAATGATATTGCAAGGAATTTCCTGACTTGTGCTTCCTCTCCATTTTTCAGTTGACTCCGCATTATATTATGTGATACAATAGGAATTACCATGGAAACATCAGAAATTGTTGATAAGTTGGGGTAAATGCGCTTAATGACCTTTGCGGTCAAACGTCGTCGTTCAAACATACGACGTCCGGAATAAACCGCAAAGCGCGCAAAGAACGCAAAACGACGCAAAGACAGAATACCAAGGATAACGTACAGCGTGTTTGTGTTTATTCGTGTTCATTCGTGGCTGATAATCCGTTGAAAATCTTGTATGCTTTTTTAGCAGAAGTTATCTCCCTTCTTGTTTTCTATCGTTTCTTGTGTGAATCTGTGTAATCTTGTGGTTTCCGTCTATTGACAAACTTCTATGCATTTTACACGGAAGTTGAGATTTAAGAAACTTAAATACTCATCCTGCGTCCGCCGTTTCATCCTTCGCTACTTGCTGTTGGTTGCGTACTGCCGCGTTAGTTTGTTGTTGAAAATCCTTGACACCGGTTGAAATATGATATATATTTACACGCGTTAATCGCAAATCTGAGATCTTAAATCTCAAGTTTGAAATAGTCTACGGGCTGTTGGCTCAGCGGAAGAGCACTTGCTTCACACCCAAGGGGTCAGAGGTTCGAATCCTCTACAGCCCATTTTTCACTTTGCAAAAAACAAGCTGTTGCAAAATTCCATTCCGTAATTCATGCGTAGAATAATTTCATATATGCATGCAATTGCCGCGTTTGCGGAAATTTTCGGCGCCCTCATGCCAATCCTGTTGTATGTTTAATTGTCAACAAAAAGGAGAAAAATCCATTTTGTAGATATTTTTCCACATTTTTTTCGGAAATGCCCAGCGGAAATACTGTGCCGTAACGGCATTGTAGCTATAACTGCTTTAATGTCAGCAGGTTATGTTTATATGGTTTTTTCGGTTATTTTTTTGGCAATGGCACCAAATTTGCATATACTATATTGAAGAAACTTGATTCGCTTGACTTTTTGCATGCTTCTGTTGTATAATTATAGTAGAAGATGTAAGAGTATTAAGTGTTGTGATGTTGTAACCGATGCGGGGCGGATTTTCAGGAATTAAGTGTATGTGCGTGAATGTATTGAAACGGTATTCAATGCGGTTGTGTATGATTGCGGGCATTCTTTTCACGGGATTGAATTCCTATGCCGCAACTTATTACGTGGACGCCTCTTCCGGCAGTGCGGCGGCAAGCACCAATCCAGCCGCTCCGGGCAACAACATTCCTAATGCCATCACGGCTGCCGTGGCTACTGATAATGTCTTCGTGGCTCAGGGCAATTACGCCCAGAACCTTACAATGAAAAACGGCGTCAGTATTTACGGTGGTTATCAGACCGGTACAAGTTTTACAGTCAGAAATGTCGCTTTATACGTTTCAACGCTCAATCCCGCGGCAACCAATGTCGTTACTTATAACGCAAGCGTTACCGCAACCATTGACGGCTTTACCATAGACAGCGCCGCTGCAGCAGCTACGTGGGGCGTGTATTGCAATGCCGGTTCAGTTGCTACGGTAAATAACTGTAAGGTGCAGGGCAATCCCCAGGGCGGCATATCTGTTTCTAATGCGCCTCTTACAGTAACTAATTCTACAATTCAAACTAATACTGAAGAAAATGGCATTAAAGTGGATTGGTATGAATACAGCGGCGGCAATCTGAGCGTGACGAATAGTACGATAAGCAGTAACGGTAACGGCGGCGGCAATGACGGCGGCATATTCGTGTATATGTACGACAGCGGCTGGAATGGCAACCACGGCAATCGCACCGGTACGGTGACTATCACGGGCAATACGATAAACAGCAATAATTATAACGGTATATTCCTGTATACTTATGTGAATGATTACAATAGTCCTGGTACGACATTGATAAATGCCACGGTAAGCAATAATACTATAGGAAGCAATACGAATTACGGGCTAAGATTAAATGCAAGCGGGTATAATACGTCAATGATGGCCCGTGTAAGCGCTACCGTAAACGGTAATACGATACAGAATCACAGCGGTGCAAATGACGCCGGCATATATACGGTAACAGCTTCTACGGATACGAGAAGTCAGATAGTAATAGCGGGATCCGGCAATACGATAAACGGCAATTATTACGGCATATACCAGAATAACAGTTATTTTGAAAATATAACGCTGACCGAAGGAACGATAAGCGGTAATACGAATTATGCGGTATTAAATCAATATGCTTCCAATGTGTTAAATGTAGCGAATAACTGGTGGGGCGTG
>JACRIJ010000064.1 GCA_016220095.1 Planctomycetota bacterium
GCCCGCCTTCGCGCACCTGCGTGCCAAAGCACTACGGTGCGTAGGCACGAAGCCCGCTTCGGTGGGCGTAGGAAGGTGCTTCAGCACGCAGGTGCGCGCAGGCAGGCAAAAAACACAGAAGATTTACACGAAAATTAACCACCGAAAGCACCGAACTCAATGAATCGTAATACATTATGCCATCAAATGGCAATCCCCTCCACCTTTGACGGGGTAGGGTAAGGGTGGGGGTGAAAACGTGTACTTAGTTGTGTGTACTTTGTACTTTGGACGCCGCCGTACAAACTACAAAGTACAAATTACTCAAGAGGGAGGGGGGAGAGACGCTAAATATACGTTTTCAGTGTGTTCGGTGTGTTCAGTGGTTAATTATCGTATTTCGTAGTTTTGGTTGTGGCCATGTTGCTTTATTATTTTACAACTCAACTTCTATGTAAAATGCATACAAGTTTGTCAATAGACGGAAACCACAAAGTTTACACACGTTCACTTTGCTCAGTGATAGCAAGATAACGAACGACAGATGTCATATCCTGTTTGTCATGTCCATCCGATGCAAATGACGGCATCTACGGACGGCTATAGCTCTTCATGCCTTCCTGCCAGGCAAACACAGTCATAATCTGTGCCTGCGCGGAAGTTGAGAACTTAGACTAAATAGCGACAAATGTTGCAGAAAAGCGACATGCGTACGTTAAATGCAAGTCCAATCCATACCATGCGATATAACACGTTGTTAATCAGAGCGTTAGATAATCATTTCCGCGCATATTGTGTTTTTTTTGGCATATCTTTTGCGCTTAGATCAATATGATATGCGAAACGAATTCACTGCAGATTTCATGAAAATATTATAATCTCAATTCTTAAATTCGCATGTTTTTTAAGGACAGTATTTATGAAGGAAACCTTTCTTATTGCGGTATTCGTATTGACTGCGGGTGCCGTGGGTTGGGGGCAGTCAACTTCTACGTATACCCCGGCAACTGCGAATTGCGCCGGCTATGACAGGGTGAGCACTACGAGCAATCCGCCGGTATCACCGTACGATGCCTCATGGCAGTCCATGTCGTCTTCAGCCATAACCGCGGTCTCGGCAATTGATGCCAGCAGGTTTGAGACGAGGCGGACTACCGCGAGGTATCAGTATGACACTCAGTTGTTTCGTTTTAAGGTTACTCAGAACCCGGCCCTTATTACACAGCTTGACCCGAAATGGATTGGTTACGGCGAATCAACCGCGGCATATCCTTGTTACCTGTATATCTGGAATTTAACTTCGCAGGTCTGGGTATTGGTTCAACAACAGGATATAGGTTCTCCGGACGGCACGTTGACAGGAACTATAACGACCAATATTTCCGATTACGTTAGCTCTGAAGGTATAGTTTATCTGCTTGCGCAGGCAAAGCATTATAACTATACGCCGGCTGTAACGCTCTCAAGCCCCGGTACAGGCTCTACTATATGGGATACTGTTAACGTGACTATGGCCTGGACGATGAGTGATTTTGACGGCGATGCCATGCAGGCTTACGCGAATGTCAGGAGGTCCGATGACGGGTGGTCGGGCAATTCGGGCTGGCTTTCGGCAGGCGCTTTATCGTGGAATACCAATGTAAGCAATTCCTACTATACTTATTACTGGAAAGTTCAGGTTAAGGATAATCTTGCCACAAGCGCTTTTACAAGCGAGTGGTCGTTTTATACCGATGTAACGCCGCCTCCAAGCACATGTCCGCTTTTATATGTATGGAATGGCAATGAATATAAATACGTTACTGATTTGTTCGGAGGCAGGATTACCGCTACAGGCAATGACAAGAACCGTAATTTCCCTTTTCGCAGGCCGCAATATACCGTAATAAACGAAGATTTTCAGATGAAAAACAACGTTTATGAATTCAAAGTTCGGGAAGTTGAGGATGAATTGTCATATATTGATGAACTGGAATTATTGGTTGTGGAACATCCCAGTGACGTTGAAATAGTTTCCGCGAGTGCTGAAAGGCCGAATTACAGCGAGGAAGATTACTATCTGCCCCCGGAATTCAAGCTTTACAGCGTAAGTGAAAAAGCGCGCTTGCCGGTTTCCGTAAAAGACGAGAACGGAAATGAATTAAAGGATGATGTTTTGACCGTTAATGATTATCCTTTGCCCGTTGATATGGATAAGCAGACGACATCTTACATATTTGATTTTGGACAGGTTAATTCATCAGATTCAATGCTTGTAATAGACGGCTGGATGTATATTTTAAAGTCCTTCAAAGGCGCGCTCGGTTTTGCCGGTTGCGTGGAGCTTTTGAATAAAGATGGCGGCTGGGAGAAGATAAAGAATTTCGGCCATATCGGCGGCGATTTCAGGACGTTGGCGATCCCGCTCGGCGACGTATTTAACGGCAGAAAAGACCACAGGATAAGGATAACGCTTTTCGGGAAACAGGCGTTTGCGACGCTGATGGACCGCGTAAGGCTTGATGTTTCACCACAGGTTCCGCTGACTTACAGGCGTATACCGGCAACCGAAGCGGTTCTGGCGTTTGCAGGAAACGCGACACCTCAGCAGTCATTGGAGATGTCTCACAGGATGCTCGTGAAGGACGATTCCATCCCTGTTATTCCGGATAATCTTTTTACAGGAAATTTCACACGGTACGGCGATGTAAAGAAATTGCTTAAAACGGCGGATGATCAGTACGTTATAATGTCCTCGGGCGACCAGATAAACCTGAAGTTTAATGAACCCGCGTCAGCTTCTTTGGAAAAAGGCAGGAAACGGACATTGGTGCTGAAGAGCAGTCTGTACTATAAAAACAAGGCCGGTACAAGTACCACGGATCTGCCTCTTCCATATAAGGATATGAAATCTTATCCGTATTCGCCTGACGAGGGCAAATATCCTTTTACAGCGGAAAATCTGAAATATATAAAGACATACAATACAAGGACGATAACCGGAGAAAATGTTTTCAGTATGCGGAATGACTTTAAGTCAAATATCGCGTTAAAGCAGAAGTATGAAAACATGATGCCTCATTCGCTGAATACGGACTATACGGAATTGAAAGTTACCTACAGCAGTTCCGGAGTGTCGCCTTCGGTACCGATTCTGAATTCGCCGGTTAATTCTTCTGCCGACCAGTTTACCAGCCTGGTATTCCGCTGGCAGGCGTCTTCAGGCACGTCTCCTATTACCTACGAATTTCAAGTCGCTACAGACCTGGGTTTCACCTCGCTGGTGTCGGATATAACAGAGCTGTCCGGGGAATTTTATTCTCTTGACCTGTCCGCCGGCACCCAATATTACTGGCGCGTCAAGGCGGCCAACATAATCGGTTCAAGCAACTGGTCAACCGAATGGTCATTTACAACCGGTACAGCGCCTACCGCGCCGTCATTATCAAGCCCGTCAAGCGGCGCGCAGAATGCCGCGCTGGCGCCGGATTTTTCGTGGACAACTTCCATCGGCACACAGCCTGTAACCTATACCATTGAGGTTGATATTGAGAATACGTTTGCAAATCCTACGGTAATAAGTGTCGGCGGTATTTACGATACCGCTTTTAATCCTGGCGCGGTGCTAAACCAAAACACCCTGTATTACTGGCGTGTCATGGCGACGAATCTTATAGGAACCAGCTCGTGGTCAAGCACATACAGCTTCACGACCGGTACAATGCCCTCAGTGCCCGCGCTTGTACTGCCGCTTGATTTGGCAACGGATATTTCCGTACCCGCGGCTCTGGAATGGAATGCCTCTACAGGCAGTCCTTCAATTACTTATACGATTCAGGTGGATGATGATTCGCTTTTCGGTTCCCCTGAATATAATCAGGGATACATTTCCACAACTGATTTCAGCGTAAGCAGTCTTGATGCCGCGGGCACGTACTATTGGCGCGTAAAGGCAAGGAATGACATCGGCGAGAGTTCCTGGGCAGTGGCGCGCTCATTCTCCACGTCTTCCGATGCAACGGTCCCGAGTACGCCTGTCCTGTCAAGCCCGGCAAATAATACCTATGGTGTTTCCCTTAGTTCCGTATTGTTATGGCAGGCCTCAACAGGAACTACTCCCATAACATACCGCGTTCAGGTTTCAACGGATGCGTCGTTTGCTCTGCCGTCCGAATACGTCAGCAGTCTTACTTGGCAGGAATTGAACAGTTTGTCATACGAAACAATATACTACTGGCGTGTCAGGGGTGAAAATGCCATAGGCAACAGCAGTTGGGTCTCCACTTATATGTTCTCAACGATAGCGGAAAACACAACGTCGCCTGATAGCGGCAATGGCAATACCGGCGGAACGATAACAGGTGAAGTTCCGGTTGCGCCGGTTCTTTCAATGCCTTCAAACGGGTCGGAAGATATCGATATAAATGTTGATTTCGGATGGTTTAATTCCAATGGGACTTCGCCGGTTGAATATATATTTCAGATGTCCTTGACCTATGATATGGCTAATTTATTATATGTCAAGGGCGATATTGCATCTACGTTTACGCAGGTTGAAGACTTGTCGTATGATACGGTATTGTATTGGCGCGTAAAGGCGTCTAATGATTACGGTGAAAGCGGATGGTCCGAAGTATGGCAGTTAACAACCAAAAAACAGGGCACTGCCCAGCCTCTGCCGACGATTCCTATATTGGCGGGGCCTCTGGACAATACGACCGTAACAGCCATGCCGGTTGTATTGAGTTGGGCAGATTCCAGCGGAACCGGCACTATAACATATAACCTGCAGGTTTCCATATCGCCTGTTTTCTCAAATACCGTGATGAATGAATTGGATATCGCGGGCGTCCAGAAATCCGTGAGCGAATTATACATTGACCAGCGTTATTACTGGCGCGTGCGCGCGCATAATGAGAACGGGTATTCGGCATGGTCCAATATCTGGTCCATCATTAAGCAGACGGAATCCAAATCGTATGATACGGTTGAAACCACGGGCACTGCGGCAACAGATACGACTGTCGGTACGGATTCGACATCCGATGCAAAGACAACAACCGGATGCTTCGTGACAGGCTTTGCGGGAAATGGCAGGTTTGGATTGCTTGTGATGGTTATGCTGATATGCGCGGCTGTTTTATTAAAAATGAAGAACATCGTCCGAGTTCCGGGATCCGAGGACCGAGAGCCGAGGAACAGAACGGCAATGAGTAAAGGGGCAGGCCTTAAGATTTAAGATTTTCATGAAAATACACCGAAAAAATCTAAAATCTTAAGTCTTATATTTTAAATTCGTTTTTCCTTCTTCGTCGTAATCTGTGCGGTTCTGTGAAATCTTGTGGTTTCGTTTCGTCGCGTCATCCGTCGTCTACTCGATACTCGCTGCTGGTTGCCGGTTACTTTAACAAATCCTTTTTTCTTAACAGTCCGTGATACGTATGCGCGAATCTGTGCGCCTCGTCTCGTACGAATTGCAGAAGCCGGAATCCTTCAGAGTGCGGGTCAATTTTCAATGCATCCTCTTTGCCTGCCGCATAAATGTGGTCGCCTTCGTTTTTTGCCATGCCTATTAGCGCGGGTAAACGCGCGGAACCTGCCGCCAATTCATCTATTACGGCATTCAGATGGCCTTTGCCCCCGTCAATCAGTATTATGTCGGGTTCAATTTCTTCACGGGCCGTTTCCGTTTGGGGTTTGCCGAATCTGCGGCGCACGATTTCTTTCATCATGGAATAATCATCTTTCGCGAAATAATCTTTTATCTTATACCGCCTGTAACCGGCCTTGAACGGGAGTCCGTCCACGAAGCATACAAGTGAACCCACGGCGCTTTTGCCGCCGAGATTTGATATGTCCAATCCCACTATCACGCGCGGTTGTTTTTCAAGCCTGAGGATTTTCTGCACGTCCGCGAGCGCGGTTTCAACGGATTGCGGCGGGAGTTCTTCCACGAATATATCTTCAAGCGTGCCGCGTTTTGACAGGCTTGACAGCGCTTCAATCATGTCGCGCATGGCCGCGGCGCGTTCGAATTCAAGTTTTGCCGAATGCGATTCCATTCCGCGTTTCAGTTCCGTCAGGAGTTTTTTCCTGCCGTGCGTCAGGAATTTTTTAAAGGCGCGGATGTCTTTGCCGTAATTTTCAGCTGAGATCCTGTCCGCGCATGGGCCCGAGCATTGCTGTATGCTGTAGAGAAGGCACGGCCGGAAAAACTTTTTTTTCAAGTCATCCTTTTTTATCTGCATGGTGCAGGTGCGGAATTTAAATATTTTCTGGAGGATTTTCAGGGCCTGATACAATTCGCCCGCGTTCGTAAAAGGGCCGAAATAAGCGCAATCCTTTTCGTTCCTGTTCCTTGTCACGAATATCCTTGGATAGTCTTCAAGAGATACGGCCAGCAAAGGAAATGATTTGCCGTCTTTCAGGGAGACGTTGTATTTAGGCTGGATGTCTTTTATAAGGCGCGCTTCCATCAGAAGCGCGTCCACTTCGGAATCCGCGTCTATATATTCGATATCGCATACTTTTTTTAGCATGGCGGAAGTCCTGTCAGCGAGGCTTGCTGAAGGGTTGAAGTAGCTTGAGACCCTGTCTTTCAGGCTTTTTGCCTTGCCCACGTATAGAACGCGGTCTTTCGTGTCCTTCATCAGGTAAACGCCGGGCGTTTTAGGCAGGGCGGACAGGTCAAAATTGTTTTGCTTTATTTTTTCTTCCGGTTTCTTCACGTCTAAATTATACAGAAAAATAAGACTAAAATCAAAACAAAAATTCAAGGTCTGCCCCGAATGCCGTTTCAGGGGAGGGAACCTCCTTCTCTTTGTCCTGAGCGGGAACGAAGGGTTGGGAGGGGACGTACCCTTCGTTGATACTCAGAGTCCCTTTTCGGGAGGGGTGGGTAACGACGTTAAGGGAGTTAGCCCCCAAAAAATAAGTTTTGCCGGAAAAAGTAATTGACAAATAATTCAATGATTGCTACACTTGCATTCATTATCGTCAACGTCAAGTATAATACCTCGGCCCTTCCGTCTGAAATGAAAACTTAATTTTCAGGACCTGACCCTTTAACGTTGCTGTTAGGGAATCTGGCAGGCCTACGATCCAGTATCCGCCAAAAGAGATTTTTGAAGGAGTTAAGTAGGATTCGTATAATTATTATGAAGTCGTATTGCAAAATGTTATTAATACCTGGATTTTGTACCTTAAAGAATACGATAGCCTTGAAGAATTGGATAAAGAAATGGCCAAGGATTTGTATAATCTAATAGGCAATAAATAGCGGCGTAAGGGGGCAGGCATCAAAATTTAAGATTTTGGATTTAAGAATTAAGATTTTTGTGAAGCATCCTGTCATCCTGTCATTCTGCCATTCTTTCGTATCATTATTACCTTACTTTGTAATTAGCAGTTTTAATGAATGAATTTATCTGTTGAAAGGGCATTTTGGAGTTTCCTGCGGGTAATTATTGATACAACTTATTGATATGCAGCATGTAACGCGTGCGAAATGTTTTAATTTTTACTCTGCAGGGTATTTTCAACAGGCGGAACTATGCACATTTTATTGTAATTGCGTATGACAGCGAAAGATGCTTGTTAACTTTTTCTTGACTTTTGCCGATATTTTGTAGTAAAATAGCCCTCTGGATACCTTTTTACCAGAGGGGGTCATCCTTAGAGGAGAATATGTATGAATTCACAGCATAAGAAATTCTGTGACTCCCTTACATCAGATGAGAAAATGCTGATAGTGCTCAGAGACGAACTCTACGACGGTTCCTGGGACAAGATGCTTCAGGACCTCAAAGACCGTCTTAAGGGGAAACCCTACATTTTTAAACTGGTAAACAGAATCCAGGACGATGTAGTGAGAATTGAAAAACTGAGGGATTATGAACAGAAAAACAGCATCAATCTCTCTGAATATATCAAGGGCAGTTCTAATGCTTAAACAGGTTCGTATTTTTTCCGTTATTGGGATGCCGGTAATAATAGCGCTTCTCCTATTTTCAAATTGCGCGGAGCGCTTCACAACCAAGGCCGAAGTGACTCCGAAGACACGCCTTGCGCAGGCCAAAAGGAGCCCGGAAAAGACTGAAAAATTCTACACCGAATTGATAACCAACAGCACACCTTTTAAAAATATCCTCTGGCCGAATTCATACACCGACTTCGGCGGAATCAAGAGGATAACGCTGTTTGCGGACAACCTTTTCATAGAGACCGGGGATAGCAAGAGCCTTTTCGCCCTGGATACCGTAAGCGGAAATACCAAATGGGTTTTTCAGGAGGGCGAATTGCTGTTTCCCCCGTCCATCATCACGGAATTGCCTTTGCAAGTTGAAAGATTGCGGAAAGAAAGAGATGAATTGATCGTCAAATACCAGGACGAGAGGTATAAAAAGGGCGTATTGTCCGCTGACCTGGACAAGATGAAAACGGACATATCCACACTGAAAACCAATATTGAAACCAAATTATCCCGGGACAGCGTTTATGCAATGGTAGGGCTGACATTGTTTTGTCTTACGCGTTCCGGCGGCGACAGGTTATGGTCTAAGGAACTGAAATTTGTGCCTTCAGGCATCCCATGCCCGTCTGAAAACATCACTTATATTCCTGCCATGGGAAATGACCGCATATATATGGCCAATAATTTTGACCCTATCGCCGTAACCCAGAACTGGTTTCATCCTTCAGGCAGGATAACAAGCAATATTGTTTACAGCGATCCGTTCATTTATTACGCTACGGATAATAACAGGATATATGCAATGATGGCCGATGAAGTAAGATGGGACTATGACGTGGAAAGCAGGATAACAGCCGATCTCGTTCTCGCGAAAGCAAGCCCCACGGAAACGTTTATTCTCGCCGCTTCTACCGATTACGCTATTTACGCTCTCAATAAAAATACCGGCAAAGAACACTGGAAATTTGAAACTGCCGCGCCTATCACTACTACGCCGTCTGTTTCAGGCGGACAGGTTTACGTGCTTTCCGACAATAACGCGATGTTCTGCCTTTCTTTGCTTGACGGCAAAGAGATATGGCGTTCGCAGTCGTATAAGAAATTCCTCGCGCGCGGCAAAGAGCGCGTTTATATGTACGGCATGAAAGGTGAAATATGCGCTGTTGAAGAAAAGACCGGCGAAAAACTTGAAACTTATCCGGTCCCCGCGAAATTTGATTTTATTCTTGCCGATCCTGAAACGAGCATCGTATATTTTGTCACTCAGGACGGTTTTATTTTTGCCGCGACTGAATCCGAATTGAAATATTAAAAATACAGGAGTTGATATATAATCATTCCATTTTATGCTGAAATTGCTTTTAAGGAGATATTGTATGGTTAATTTCAGGGTTTTGACACTGACGGTTTTGGGTATTGCCATGTTTGCCTTCCTGACATTCCCCGTTCAGGCGCAGGCGCCCGCGGCAAAAATGCTCGTGGAAGATATCGTTTCGCAGGATACGTTCTTCCTGTTTACATTGCCCGATCTCGCGGCGACCAAGGCAAGATTCCAGAACACTTCCCTTGCCAAATTCTGGAACGATCCCGAAATGCAGCAGGCCCTTCAGCCGATATTCAAGGCCATTGCCGAGAACGAAAACGTAAAGGGGGTCTTTTCCGAGATTGAAAAGAGCACCGGCCAGTCTCTGAGCAACATTATTGAAGTATTTAACGGACAGTTTGCAATTGCGGCAGACAGCATCCCGTTAAACGGCAAAACGCTCAGAGTGCTTTTGACCATTGACGCTGGAGCCAAAAAGGACCGCCTTGAAATAATACTTAATAAAATTACCGCAAAAGCAGGAAAAGAAATGGGAGGCGCGGTAAAATTAGAAACCTTCCAGGTGAATAACCTGAACGCTACGTCCATGGATTTCGGCGATATGAAAATCTGCTATGTTTTCATTAATACAAATCTTATTCTTACGACGGATAAAGCAATGCTTGAAGAAGCCGTTAAGAATTACACGGAAAAGAGTTCTTTCGTGCTGTCTAAGAACGCCAATTTTGTCAAGGCAAAAGAAAAATGCGGCCCCAATTACGACGGACTGCTGTATGTAAGCACTGAAGCGATTTACAGGATGGTCGGCGACCAGATACCAAAAGAAGCACAGGACATACTCGGAGCTTTGGGGTTGAAAGACGTGAAGTTTATCACGGCTTCCAATACGTTCCTGCCGAACGGCAATTTCAAGGGTAATTTTTACGTGCATGTCCCGGGCGAGAAAAAGGGGTTAATCAAGATAGCCGCGCTCCCCAGCGCCCCTTCAGAACCGCTTTTGAAGAACTGCCCGAAAAATGCCGTTTCAGTAAGCGTTGTCAACCTTAACCTGAAGAACGCATGGGACACTATGCTTACAGCCGCGAAGGCAGTGACAAAAGACAATCCTTCCGTAAATATTGAAGAAATAATCAAACAATACGAAATGCAATTGGGTTTTTCCGTAGGGAATGACTTTCTGGCATCTTTCGGCGACCAATTCATGTTTTATTCAGTGTTTCCCGAAGGCGGCGGCCTGATTCCGGACACGCTTTGCTATGTCAAACTCAAAAACAAAAACAAATTCAATGAATGCATATCCGCCCTCATGACAGGGTCTCCGCTTGCGGCGATGTATGAGCAGAGTTCATTGGCCTATAAGGACACGACAATTACATACTTCAACACCCGTCTGGCTGAAAAATCCCGAGAAATGGGCGGCATGTTTGATCCTGAAATGATGATGCGGCGCATGGGGCCTGAGGCCATGGGAATGATGATGATGAACGCGTATTTCTTCTCTTCATATTTTGTGACTAAAGACGATTATATCGTGGCGTCAACTTCCACGCAGTCTCTGAAAAGGGCGATTGACCGGCTTGTAGCCGCTCCTGTCATGCCGTCCGTGATGGAAAGCGAATTTTTCAAGAAGAACGTCACCCCGCAACTTCTTAATTCAGGCGTATTCGGATACACGGATTCAAATAAATTGATTGCCCCGTATTATAATACAATCCTGCCGGTAGGGTATTTCCTGCAGGTTTTTGCCCAGGCCGCCGGCGTACCGCTTGATATGGCAAGGTTTCCTACGGGCGAGACAGTTTCAAAATACTTCGCGCAGGACGTTTTTACATATAAGGCGGATAATGACGGATTGAGCATTGAATCTAACGGTTCTTTGAATCTGATGTCCCTTGCGGGCGGTACTGCTTTAGTTGCTATAGTGGCGGCCATTGCGATACCCAGCTTGCTTTCATCAAAGGCGGCGTCCCAGGAGATGGGCGCGGCAATGACCCTGAAATCGCTGGTTTCTGCAGAAGCAGTATGGCAGATGTCAGATACAGATAGAAACGGCGTAAAGGATTACTGGGTAGCCGACATGTCAGGAATGTATCGTGTTATTGACCCTACCGGCAATCCGGTACAGTGTATTGATATTTCGTTTGCAAAGGCTGATGCAAGTCCTGCGATGGAATCGGAAGACGGCGTTACAATAATCGGTCCGCAGGTATCAATGGAGCCGATGCCTAAAAACGGTTATTACTATATGGCGATTCCTCTGGATGCGGACGGCATGTCTATTGCTACTGATGCGGACGGAGACGGTTGTTTCAATGAAAATGTTTCTCAGTTTGCATTCTGCGCGTATCCCGCGGAGTACGGCAGGTCCGGCAGATATACTTATATTGTAAACGAGTCCGGCAATGTCTGGAAACAGGATACGTTCGGGATGCCTGTTACTATGTGGCCGGGCGAAGATCCGTCAATGGCGGGTTGGGAACTGGCGGACTAAACGATTTAAGATTTAAGACTTACGATCTACGATTTACGACTTGCGATTTCCGATTTGCGACTTGTGATCTATGATCTGAGATTTGCGGAGGCCAGCGGTCATTCCAGCCGCTGGTTGCGACCAACGGCAAGTAAAGATATGCGCTCAGTGAACAAAAATCTTACCCGGATTCAGAATCCCATTTGGGTCCAGGATTCGTTTTATAGAGCGCATCAGGCCTATTTCGGCATCGCCTAATTCCAGCGGCAGGAAACGGGCTTTGGTGTTGCCTATTCCGTGTTCCCCTGAAAGCGTGCCGCCCATTTCTATTGTCTTTGCAAACAACTCTTCTATCGCCTTTTCTATTTTCTTGTCCGCGGAGCCATTCTCAGGCGGCAGAAAATTTACATGCAGGTTGCCGTCACCTGCGTGGCCAAATACTGCCGTTGGTATGCCGTGTTCGGCGCTTATAAGCTTGATTTCTTTAAGGATCTCCAGAAGGCGCGAACGCGGTACGCCGATATCTTCACTCAATTTTTTCCTGCTTAACGCGTACAATGCCGGTGAAGCAGCCTTTCTGAAGGTCCAGATGTTTGTTTTCTGCGCAATGTCCGTTGCGAGTACGGTTTGAAGGGCGTTATTGGATCTGAAAAATTCAAGGGCGTTTTTCGCTGATATTGAGGCGCTATTGCCGTTTCCGTCATATTCCGCGATAACAGCCGCGGAAGCGCCTTCCGGCACAGGGAAAGGCTTATATTTTAATACTGCTTTTATGGTATCTTCGTCCATTAATTCAAGCGCCCTCGGAAGTTCTCCCAAAGACAATAAACCGGCTGACGCTTTGACGGCGTTTCCTATGCCGGCAAAATAAGCAATTAATGTCTCTGCATTTTCAGGCAAAGGAATCAATTTAAGGGTAATTCGTGTGAAAATTCCGAGAGTGCCTTCTGAACCGGTGAAAAGGCGCGTTAAATCGTATCCAGTAACCGATTTAAGGGTATTTCTGCCTGTATGTATGATTTGGCCGGAGGGCAGTACGATTTCAAGGGCAAGCACGTAATCACGTGTGACGCCGTATTTTACGCATCTCAATCCGCCGGCATTTTCCGAGACGTTGCCGCCGATGGTGCAGAATTCCGCGCTTGCCGGGTCTGGCGGATAAAAAAGTCGCTGGAGCTCAACTTTTTTCTGGAATTCGCCCGTTATAACGCCGGGTTCCACTACGGCGGTCATATTTACAGGGTCAATTTCCAATATTCTATTCATTAAAGACAGGTCAATGACAATGCCTTTCATTGTTGGAATGGCGCCGCCGGACAAGCCGGTTCCCGCTCCTCTTGGGTAAACAGGCATGTTTTTCTCATTAGCGAATTTCAGCACAGCGGAAACCGATTGAACACTGCGCGGCCTGACTACGACTTCAGGTATGATAGACTGCCTTGTGCCGTCGTATGAATAGCACATCCTGTCTTCAATATCGGTAAGCACGCATTCGCCCGCGAGTAGGCTTTTCAGGGATTCAATTTCATTTTTTTGCATAGGCTTTTTTGATGGTTTTAAGCATTTTAGCGTGAATCAATCCGTTTGTAGCAAGTATTCTTGTGCCGTAGATAGAATATTGTTTGCCGGAATAATCAGATATTCTGCCGCCGGCTTCGGTGAGTATTAATTGTGCGGCGGCAACGTCCCACGGATGGAGGTTTGATTCCCAGAATCCGTCAAACCTGCCGCAAGCGGTGTAACACAGGTCAAGGGCTGCCGAGCCCGCGCGGCGTACCGCGAGCGTATTAAGGCAGAATGTCTGGAATAGTTTGAAATGCGGCTCCGGGTGGTCGCGTATTGTGTAGGGAAATCCGGTTGCGAGCATGGCGTGGTTCAGGTTATCGCATGAAGATACCCTTATTTTTCTGCCGTTGACAAAGGCGCCTTTACCTTTTTCAGCGTAAAACAACTCGTCAATGACCGGGTTGTATATTACTCCGAGGCGGACAATCCCGCTAATTTCCAAGCCGATTGAAACGCAGTAGAACGGGAAATTATGAGCGTAATTCGTCGTGCCGTCTATGGGGTCAATGATCCATTTGAATCCGCTTTGCGGATTGCATATCGGCGCGCTTTCTTCGGATAGCAGGTTGTGGTCCGGGAAACGGTTTTGAATTGTCTTGAAAATAATTTTTTCAGAGAGCTTATCAACGTCAGTTACGATATTTATTTCGCCCTTGAAATGGAGCTTTTTTTCCAGCGTTGAATGCTTTAGTATCAAGGCGCCGGCTTTTCTTGCGGCTTCCACGGCAATTGTCTTATAAAGTGTCATCATATAACGCATATTCTATTTTATGGCGCAAGGTAAGTCAAGTAAAACATTGACAGCGAAGTACCGCCTCAGTCGAGGTGGGTTTTTGCTGTTTTTTCGATAACGCTGAACACGGACGACACACCCCTGGTTCCCCTCTTTTTAGAGGGGACATATACGAATTTCCCAAGCGTAAAGGCGAGTTTCAAGCCACCCTGCGGCATTTTGCAGGGACGAAATAATATGGAATGTAGGGCGTCGTGCGAGTCCCGGGTGCCGAGTACCGGATCTCGGATTTCGGATCCCGGATCCCGGATTTCGGACGCCGGTTTCTGTTTAAACGGCCCACGGGAAACGGAGCACGGGCCATGGAGCACGGGACTAATCCTGCCATAGAAAAATGCCGATAAAATAATAGCAGGATTTACGTTTAATGGAGAAATTTTATGCTTAATATACTTGTCATTGATACGCAGGAATGCTCGTGTTTTTTCATTAAGAGTATTCTTCTCGGCAGGCATTATAGGGTTTCAATTTCTTCCATGCTGAGAGACGCCCGCGATAAAATAAGCACAGGGCTTTTTGATGTTATTGTAATGGATCTCAGCAAGGCTGAACAGGAAGAAAAGGATTTTGTTAAAGAGGTAAACGACAGCATGCCGTACACTCCCGTCATAGGGATAATTGAGCTGGGGCAGAATTTTGATTCGGAGCTAAAGCTGTCTGAAGCGTTGAGCAAACCGATTAGAGTCAGGCCGGTGATTGAAGCCGTTTACCGGGCAGCCGCAGTGCTTGGAGAGCATAAGCAAAACGTCGTCGCGGACGATGCCGGAATAATAGTTGACATAGAAAGCCAGAACGGCGTCCTGAAATGCGTGGCCAAAAGAATCAGCACGCACGGGATGCTTATTGAGCACGTTCATACCACTGAAATGGAAAACGACGTTGATTTCCAGAATTTCTTTGTAAACTCGCGCGGGGAGGAATTGCGGACGGTTTTAAGCCGCGGCACTGACAACGAAACGAACATTCTCGGCAAGGTCGCTTTCACTGAGAAAGCGCCTTCCGGCGGAAGGATAAAGGAAATAGGAATACATGTCATAACGCCGGAATTGCTGGCAACGAGCCAGACGGCCAAACATCACTGATTTTTCAGGAGGAAAATAATATGAGAGCCACAATCATAAATGAAGAGGTCGTGATATGCCCGTGCTGTAAGGGGCATGATTTTGAGATCCAGCGCAGATTCGTGCTGGATTCGGGGATTGTTGAAAATCACGCGAGATGCAACGTCTGCTGTGAAGAATTTACCTATGCTGAAGACCGCCTTGGCAGGCCGTTAAGGGATAAGAAGAAGGCCGGCTAAAAAGCCTCGGGTATGATGCGTTTTATGCGTGTTGTGAGGAAGTTCCTTATTTCTTCCGAAGTCTTAAGTGTAAGTGCCTTCTCGCATGTCTTTTTGGCTTCATCCATCGTCACGGACCGTATTATCTTTTTCAGCGTTGGTATGCTTGTCGGCGTAACGCTGAATTCCATCAGTCCCATGCCTAAAAGAAGAATCGTATAGAGAGGGTCGCCGGACATTTCGCCGCACATGGCCACACGCTTATTGTGCTTTTTACCGGCGGCTATTACGTTCTGCAAAAGGCGCAGTATTGCCGGATGGGCCGGCTGGTAAAGGTACGCTACTTTTTCGTTTATCCTGTCCACTGCGATAGTGTATTGTATCAAATCGTTTGTGCCTATGCTGAAGAAATCCACTTCATCCGCGAGCAGGTCAGCGGTTATGGCGGCAGAGGGGGTTTCAATCATAATGCCGGTTTGGAGATTGTCGCTGAATTGCACGTTTGACCGGCGCAATTCGCTTTTTACCTGTTCCAATATGGCCTTAACCTGCCTTATTTCCTCAACTGTCGCTATCATGGGCAGCATCATCTTTACGTTTTTTCCATAGAATGCGATTCTCAGGATTGCCTTGAGCTGGGGCTTAAAAAGTTCGGTTCTGAGCATGCAGAGGCGAATGGCGCGGCATCCGAGGAAAGGGTTATGTTCCTTTGCCTGTTCGCTTGTCTCAAACTTATCCGCGCCCATATCAAGCGTTCTTATGATGATTTCTTTATTGCCGAGTTCATCTATGGCCTTTTTATAGGCCTTAAAATGCTCTTCCTCGGTAGGATGTGTGCGGGTATTGATGTAAAGGAATTCCGTTCTGTACAGGCCGATGCCTTCCGCGCCGAATTTAAGCGAAGAAGCGACTTCTTCCGGGAATTCAATGTTTGCCAGGATTCTTACCTTATGGCCGTCCAGAGTAACCGACGGCTGGTCTTTGAGTTCAATAGTCAGGTTTTTTTCAAAGTTAGTGAAGATCTTCTCCATTTGCCTGTATTTCTTCAGGGTTTCTTCATCGGGGTTTATTATGACAAGTCCGTTATTGCCGTCAACCACAAGGATATCGCCGCCTGAGATGTCAACGGAAACGGTTTCCAGGCCGACAACGGCCGGTATTCCCATGGCGCGCGCCACTATTGCGGTATGCGAAGTCCTTCCGCCGGTATCTGTGATAAATCCGATTATTTTTTCTCTGTCAAGGGAAACTGTCTGGGAAGGCGACAAGTCCTGCGCGACTATGATTATGGATTTTTTCAGCTTGGTCAGGTCCTGTTTTTTTGCGCCAAAAAGGTTGCGAAGGATGCGTTTCTTGATGTCCTGTATGTCCTGCACGCGGGCGCTGAAATACTGGTCGTTAAGCACCATGAGCGCCTTAATGTATCTCTTCAACACGGTTTCCACTGCGTATTCAGCCGAGAAATGGTCGGATGCAATTACCTTTTTGATCTGCGATTTCGTGCTTGGGTCGTCAATTATTTTTATGTAAGCGTCAAGGATGTGCGAATACCCCTGGCCTATTTTCTTGTTGACATCGGTCACGAGCGACTGAAGTTCCGTAACGGACGCAGAGCAGGCCTTTTCAAAGCGGTCAATTTCATTCTGCGTTTCGCTTTCGGGAATTTCCTTTTTACGGACGAGGTATTCCTCGTTTTCAAGTATGTAGGCTTCACCGATAACTATTCCGGGTGAAACCGGTATGCCCTTTTTTATATGCATTATGCCAGGCCTTAATAATAAACCGTGGGGTCGTTTGTGAGGTCGGCTTCTATAATCTGCTGTATGGCGCTGGCGGCCGCTTCCGCGTCATTGCCGTCGAACCTGAACAGCAGTTCAGTGCCTTCAATGGCAGCCAGTGTCAGTATGTCAAGTATGTTTTTGCCGTTTACGACCTGATCGTCTTTCACAATGGTTATATTTGACGAGAATTTATTTGCTACGTCATAAAGCTTGCGTGCGGGCCTGACATGCAGTCCCTGCTTATTTCTTACGGTCATTTTTTTTTCTATATACATCTGTGCAATCCTTAACAAGAGATGTTTATTTCACGAGGTCATCCATTTCAGCTAAAAGTTCAATGACTTCATTGACTGTTTTGATTTGCTTAAGGAATTTGCACACATTCGGTTTGCGGATGACAATGGAAATGCGTTTTATGGTTTCAAGATAATCCTGCTGTTTGTCGGGAGGGGCGATTACAAGGAAAATAAGGTTGACCGGTTCGCCGTCTATCGCGCTAAAGTCTATGCCGGCGGCGGATTTTCCAAAAGCGCCGCAGATGCCGTCAATTCCTTCAATCTTCGCGTGCGGCACGGCCACTCCGCCGCCGACGCCTGTTGTGCCTTGCTTTTCCCTGTCCATGATTTTACCGGTGATGGCGGTAATTTTCGCGGTTTTGAAGCCGTACGCGTCTTTGAAAGTGCTTGCCAGCTCTTTAATCGCGCCTTTTTTGTCCGCGGATTTCAGGTCAATAACGATCGCGTTTTTGGGTAACAACTCAGCGAGCTTCATTTGTCAGACTCCTATAAGAATACGGGAAATTACTGCTTCGCAATTATTTTTTTCCGTGGTGTTTGTCTATGATTTTGCTTTTCAGCTTTGAGAGCTGGTGTTCCATTTTTAAGACCGCTTCGTCTATGGCGGATTTGACTTCTTTGTTTTTTGCGTGGCTCACGAGTGTGGCGCCGCGCGGTATGGATGCGATTATTTCAACGTATTGGAACGCGCCTTTGCCGTCAAGAATCATGTTGATTTTGGTTATGCGTTCGAAGAAATGCGACAGACCTTCTGTTTTCTCCCGTGCGTAGCTCTTTGATGCTTCGTCAAGATTTTCATGCCGTACTGTAATGGTTACTTTCATAAAATCCTCATCTTCCGTATTCAAGCCTTTCGCCTATCCGTTTATCGAGTTCCGGTATGGCGTAAACCTTTTCCTGAATCTTTTTAATGTCATAAGCTATTCTGTGGTATCGCAGTTTTGTATTGTCAAATGTGACGTAACACGCGCGGTTATCGCCGTCTCGGGGCTGTCCCACGGAGCCGACATTTATTATGTATTTTCTGCCGGGCCGCACTTCAAATTCGTAATCAACGTCTTTGGGCGTAAAGAAATCGCTTTCCTGGGTTATTATTCCCGGGTCGTGCGAATGGCCCACGAAACACAGCCAGGATATCATTGAAAATATTTCCTTGATCTTCGCGGGAATCTCTTCAAAAAAAACCTCGGTATCGTAGCGCAGGATGTATTCCCATACGGGATCGCGCGGCGAACCGTGGACGAAAAGGAGTTCGCCTTCGTTGTATGTCAGGGGCAGGTTGGAAATGAAATCCCAACGCGCTTTCCTTGTCTTGTTGCTGAATGTGCCCGGTTTAAGCTCCTTGCGCGTCCAGTTTATGGCGCCCTGGGCGAGGGGGTTGAATCCGTAAACGCCTTCGTGTATGACGGCCTCTTCGTGGTTGCCGCGGAGTGTCAGCTTCAGATTCATTGCGATATCTATGCATTCCGCGGGATTGGGGCCGTATCCTACGACATCCCCAAGGCAGATGATGTCCTTGATTCCCTTGGAACGTATGTCGTTCATCACGTTTTCAAGGGCTTCTATATTTCCGTGTAAATCCGATATTATTGCCAACATCTTTTTGTTGTCTTGCGTTTAATCCTGTAAAACCTTATTATTGCCGAATCTGAAGAATATGTCAAGGAAAAAACGTTTTCACTGTCCGCTGCCGAGCCGCTCGCCGTTCCGTCTGTCTATTTCCGGTATGGCAAATATCTTTTCCTGCACTTTCGCAATGTCGTACTCTATGCGGTAATACCGGACGCTTGCGCCGTCAAAGGTCGCGTAGCAGGCGCGGGGGTCGCTGTCGCGGGGCTGGCCGACTGAACCTACATTTATTATATATTTTCTGTTTCTTTTGACTTCAAATGCTTCTCCGATTTCTTTCGGGGTTAGGAAGTCGCTTTCTTCCGTTATTATCCCCGGGTCATGCGTGTGCCCGTTAAAGCAAAGCCACGGTATCATTGAAAAAATATCTTTCAATTTGGCCGGAATCTCGTCAAAAAGCACCTCGGTGTCATACCGTAATATGTATTCCCAAATAGGGTCCCGGGGCGAACCGTGCACGAAAATCATTTCGCCGTCTTTGTGCGAAAGCGGCAGGTTGGAAATGAATTCCCACCGCGCTTTTTTTTCCGCGGAACAGAATATGCCGGGGTAAAGCTCTTTTTTGGTCCAATTCAGCGCCTTCTGCGCGTGCGACCTGAAACCGTAAGAACCGCTGTTGACAGCCGCTTCTTCGTGGTTTCCGCGCAGGGTGATTTTCAGGCCCATCGCGATGTCTATGCATTCCGCGGGATTCGGGCCGTATCCTATAACGTCTCCGAGGCAGACTATGTCCTTGATTCCTTTTGAACGTATGTCATCCATTACGTTCTTAAGGGCTTCAATGTTTCCGTGTAAATCTGATATAATTGCTAACATTTTTTTGTAAATACGGTTTTTGGGGCAGTAAGTCGCCGGATTCAATGTCAGTACTATACCAAAGCCCGCTTTTTTTGTCAATGGCTTTTGCATAAATAATTTGACAAAAATTTAAAATAAATATATATATAATAACTCGGAATCCGTTTTAGATGTGATTTTTGGGAGATAGTGTAACGGTAGCACAACAGACTCTGGATCTGTTTGTCTAGGTTCGAATCCTAGTCTCCCAGTTATATGCGAAAAATGAAGCATGAAAAATGAAGAAGGAAGGACGGCGGACGATTACGAAAACACAGAGCTTACAGAGACGCGCTGATTACGTCGAAGTATCCAGGATGGATGTGGCAGCGAGTATCCAGTAGCACTTCGTTACACTCAGGATAAACTGAGTAGCGAGGGATGACAGACGAGGGACGGAAAGAAGTCCGGACTCTATTTCGGTTGTTACTACGGAGAGCATAATATACTTGACATTTGAAGGTAGCCGCAGGCTTTAGCCTGCGCTTAGAATCCAGTATTACAGTGCAACCTAAAGGTTGCGGCTACCTTAGCGCTGGCTATGAATGCCAAGTATATTATGCTCCGAGTGATAACTCGTGATCATCAATCCGCTAAATTCGTTTAATCTGCTGTAAAAGCACGTATCGTTGTTAAAGTTTAGACGCATTTTCAATTGTTTTTCTTACAAGCTCTTCAAAACTATCCGCTAATTTTCTGATAACTTTTAATCTGCGGTTGCATAAAATTTCTTCATGGTCAAACTGCACGATCGTGTTCTTGTTTCGCGTGTCAAAACATATCGGATCGTAATTGTCATATTTGCCGCGTTTGCCAAATTGGATCAGCTTGAATTGATAAAGAGTGGGCCATAGGTGCTTGTCGTAAAATATTTTTTGTTTAAAACCGTTAAAATCGGAGCCGGACGGATTAGGAAGCAGTGAGTATGAATCCAGGTCTGCGGCATCATATCTGTATGTTAGAAGCAACCTTCTGTAAAGCGCAGGAAATGTTATACAAAGGCTTTTCTCTATTTTTACGAGTTCTGTTTCAGGTGTAATGAATTCCTTAACAAAAGAGCGGGGAAGAATTGTATGTTTTTGAAATTCTTCATCATATTTAGGAAATGTTTTTACATATTGCTTAAGCAGTTCCAATTCACCTGCCTTTGTCTTTAACTTATCTTTTCTATATGCGTTAACCATATTTGATGATTCCCTAAAACGGGACAAGAATTCGTCGTTGCAAGAACACTGCCAACTGTCTGCGGGCCACTGGCCGTTTCCTTCTGATTACCGATCGATGAATTCTTTAATGCCATTTATATATGCATTTTCCGATATAAGAAATCCGTTATTATGCAGTCCGGTTATTTCAAGGAATTCCTTTTTGGTTTTGATTGATTCGTAAAGCCTTCTGCCGTGGCTGAAGGGTATCAATTCGTCGTTGGCGCTGTGTATCACGAGAACAGGGCATTTCACGAGCCGGGCGTATTCAATGGTTGGGTAATTATGGCGTAGAATCAGTCTTACCGGCAGGTACGGATATATGTCTGATGCCGCGTCTGCCATGGAAGTAAAGGTTGATTCAAGGATGAGCTTTTTCGGATTGTATTTCTGCGCGAGATAGGCCGCCATGGGTCCGCCTAACGACCTGCCGTGAACAATTATTTCATTTTCATTTATGCCTTTTGTTTTTATCAGGTAATTGTATGCCGCTTCCGCGTCCGCATAAAGCCCTTTTTCCGCGGGTTTGCCTTCGCTTTTGCCGAATCCGCGATAATCAAAGACAAATACGTTTAACTTCAATCCGGTTAATATGCGTATGATGTCAAGGCAGTCAGAGATGTTGCGCGCGTTTCCGTGGCAATAAAGAACCGTGGCCCCGGAATTGGCGGCCGCGGCGCCGCCAGGCAGGGCAGGTTCAGCCGGTATGAACCAACCGTTGAGCCTAACCCCGTCCGCTGATTGGAATTCAACCTCCTCGAATTTTGCGCCCATTGATTCCGGCGTATTTGTTATTTCGCCGGTGGGATGATAAATGAACCATGATTGAAACAGCCAGAAGACGGCCACGATGGCTATATACGCCGTTATTACAATACGTAGAAACGATTTCAACAGCCGCCGGATAATGCCTTTCCGGGCTTTTGTTTTTGCGATTTCATGCATATCAAAATGTTACCATGAAGCATGCCGGAATGCAATAGAAATTTTAGTTCAGTCGTAGCGCTTCAGTCGAGGCAGGGGGGTGTTAAGCGCAACCTCGACTGCGGCTCGTTCAGGCCATATCTTAAGCGTCGTCGGTCTCTTGAGGTCTCGTTAAGTCCCTGTTGAAATGCGTCGTGGTCTCGTTATAGTCTTTTTGTTGCGGTTGCACATAAACAATCGTTTACAAAAACGTGTGAGATAATGTTCCAGAATAGCCGTGAAACATGCAAATATGCGCTCTTATGGCAGGTTAGTAAGATTTTTTACCAATAACTGGTATAGGGTGAATACGCGGAAATTACGGACGTTCTTGCCTGCTCGTTTTTCCTCTCCGTTCAGGATGTCGCTAATTAGATTACACAGTGCAACAAAAATGTTCCAATTCGCACTGCTTCTAAATGGCGGCCAGGCATTTCTGTTATCTGGTACATATCTTGTTGGTATTTCAGAGCTTATGGCTGTAATCCGACGATGCTTTTTTGTTTTTTGGCACGTTTATTGCTAATTCATTAACAAGCCTTTTTTATTTTTATTAAGGATACAGAAAAGATATGGCAGATGTAAAATCGCGCACAGGGATTTTGGGATTTTCAGCAGTTGTGATTTGTCTGGCATTGTTCAGCTTTGCGGGATGCAGTAAGGGCAAGAAGAGCGGAAACAGTGATGTTCAAATCAATTATTCGCCCTTGCTTACTGCCATTGGCGACAGGTCGGTGGATGAGGGGGTGGAATTGGCTTTTACCATTTCTGCCGGTGATCCCAATGGTGATATGCTGGCTTATTCAATGGCGCCTGTTTTGTCGGGAGCCGAATTGGATATTGCCACCGGGCATTTTACCTGGACGCCATCCCATACGCAATCGGGCAGTTATGATGTTACATTTATTATAACGGACCCGGCCGGTTTATACGCGCAGGAAACGATTACAATTATCGTAAACAATGTCAATATGCCGCCGGTTTTCAATGCGATCGGCAATAAAACTGTTGACGAGAACGTCAAATTAGCCTTTACTGTTTCAGCCACGGATCCTGACGGTACCGGCGTAACCTATTCAATGCCCATAGGCCCGGCTGGCGTCGTCTTAAATGCCTCTACAGGTCAATTTGAATGGACCCCGGCTTATTCACAGTCCGGCGCCTATAATGTTTCATTCGCGGCAACGGATATTAATAATAGTTCGGTGTCAAAAACCATTAACATCATTGTAAACAATATAAACAGGCCGCCGGTTCTTTCTTCCATCGGCGATAAGCAGGTTCAGGAGGGTTCGGAATTAACTTTTGCTGTTTTTGCTTCTGACCCTGATGGAACTGCTGTTACATATTCAATGGATTTAACTCCTTCGGGAGCGTTCTGGAATTCCAATGCGGGCGAATTCACATGGACGCCGTCTTTTACGCAATCCGGCAGTTACGAAATGACATTTTCCGCGACAGATGCAGATGGCGCTGTTACAGAGGAAACTATAACAATAGATGTATCCAATTTAAATGGCCCGCCGGGTTTTGCCTCTATCAGCAATAAGATTGTTAAGGAGGGTCTTGACCTGGCATTTACAATCTACGCGGTGGACCCGGATGGCCAGGCCGTGGCATATACCATGTCGCCGATTCCTGCGGGAGCCGCGCTGAATTCCACTACTGGCGGTTTTACGTGGACACCGGCCTATTCTCAATCAGGCAGTTATGACATAACATTCAAGGCAACGGATACGGAGGACCTGTCTGTTGAATCAACAATAACTATAACCGTTACTGACGCCCCGGCTCCCGGGGTAATAACAACTGCCGCGTCTTCAGTCACGGCATCTTCCGCGGCAATGAATGCCGGCGTAAATCCCAACGGCGTAGCAACCCTGGTTCATTTTGAATATGGGATTTCTACAACGCTAAACCTTTCTACCCCTGCGCAGGCAATCGGCAATGGCGTGGATTTTATCGCGGTCAGTGCGGCTATCAGCATATCTCCGAATACGCCGTATAGTTTCAGGTGCATAGCCGTCAGCGACGCGGGCACGACAACCGGAACTATATCGGCATTCGGCAATTGGCAGGAGGCGGGTTTTTCCGCGGGGACGTTTGACAAGACGACAACTTCTCCAGACTCGGAAGACGTGCTTCTGGATATAGAATACAAGGCGGCAATGCTTGGTCCGATACTGCCGTTTGGACAGCGGGAATCCATTGAATACGCTGAAGGCTATCCTTTTTCTGTATGCTATAAGGGATTGCGCGAGACATCATCGGTTTGGGACCCGTCAGCCGGATGCGCGTATGTTTTCGGCGGCGAGATATCAAAGTATCACGCATACACCGGCGGCACAGAAAGTGATTTTACCGATATCATATCAAAGTATGACCCGGCAGGCAATACATGCGAAGAACTGTCCGCGGTTCTGCCTTCAGCAAGGGCGGGGACTTGCGCAGTCTGGGACCCCGGCAATAACTGCGCTTATATTTTCGGCGGATACAATAACGACGGCGCAGTGACGGAAGTGTTGAAATTCATTCCGTCTTCAGGTACCTGTGAAATTCTTGTTTCAGTTCCGCTTCCGACGAGTTCTTACGGGCTGAAGTGGGCAAGCGCTGTCTGGGACCCAATCAATAGTTGCGCCTATATCTTCGGCGGTTATGACGATGACGCTTCTTATTTCCCCGATATCGTAAAATTCACACCTGCGGGCAATAGCGGGGCGGGTGCGTGCGAGACGCTTTCAATAACCCTGCCTACCGCAAGATACCTTACCAGCGCTGTCTGGGATTCTTTTGACGATTGCGCTTATATCTTTGGCGGCATGGATTCTATCGGTTATCTCAGCGATATAGTAAAATTCGATCCTTCAGCGGAAACATGCGCGCTGATGCCGGTAACACTGCCTTCGCAGAGGTCCAATACGAGTTCCATCTGGGACCCGCAATTGAAATGCGCCTTTGTTTTTGGCGGCTATGATAATGGCATTTCAGCCATAACCGGGCAAATAGCGAGATTTGATGCCGTGAACGTCACTTGTGAAAATCTGGTATTGCAACTGCCTTCACCGAGGACGCTTACCAGTTCCGTATGGGACGCAGTAAACAAATGCGCCTACGTATTTGGCGGCGATACCGGAGAAACTCACATTGATGACGTTGTTAAATTTATTCCGCGCGTTTCACTGCCTGCGGGCAGGTTTTTCACCAGTTCGGTTTGGGACCCGGACAACAACTGCGCATATATTTTCGGCGGCGAAAACGGTCTTTATTCCGATAAGATATATAAATATAATCCCGCGTCCGATATTTGCGAGACCTTAACCGTTACACTGCCGGAAGGCATCAGCCGTAACAGTGCGGTATGGGATTCGACAAACAAATGCGCCTATATTTTCGGCGGAGAAAATAATACGGATGACTGGAACGATACTATAATCAAATTTAACCCTGCCGCGGGCACGTGCGTAACGCTTTCGGTAACCCTGCCTACGCCGGTTTCTTATGCTTCTTCGGTTTGGGATCCCGATAATAAATGCGCTTATATCTTCGGCGGCCTCCAGGGTAATTACATAGATGACATCGTTAAATTTGATCCCGAGGCCGGTACATGCGCAGTTTTTGACAACCTTCCTTATACGCTCGGGACGAGCACTGCGGTCTGGGACCCGGAAAATAAATGCGCTTATATCCTTGGCGGGATTGCGAACAATCTATTCACCGATACTATTCTGAAATATGACCCCGCAACAGGTT
The DNA here is from genome assembly GCA_016220095.1 of Planctomycetota bacterium. Classification (GTDB taxonomy): domain Bacteria; phylum Planctomycetota; class MHYJ01; order JACQXL01; family JACRIJ01; genus JACRIJ01. The sequence continues at coordinate 25,824 of JACRIJ010000064.1, forward strand.
CCTGCGCGGCGGTATCAGCGGTATTGCCTACAGCTTCATGCTATGCCGGTTCGGTGTGGGACAGCTTGAATAAATGCGTTTACTATGTTGGCTGGGTCGCTGATGACGGTTTCGGGTTCTGGTATCATAAGACTATATTTAAATTTAATCCTTCCGCAGATACATGCGTCATGTTGGAATCCACATTGCTTTCGCCGCGGGCGTACCTCAGCGCTGTCTGGGATACAGCCAATAACCGCGCCTATGTCTTCGGCGGAGACGAGGATGACTATGGTATTCTTAAGGATATCCTGATATTTAACCCGGCAAATGATAAAAGCGATTGCAGGGCGCTTGCGCCTGCTCTTCCCGAAGGGCGCAATAGTTCCTGCGGAGTCTGGGATCCGGATAATAAATGCGTATATGTGTTCGGCGGTTGGGGACTTTCCAGTACGCTTGCGGATATTATAAAATTCGACCCTGCAGATTATAGCTGTAAGACATTGTCCGTTACACTGCCAGGCGCAAGGGAGAGGATTAGCGCGGTCTGGGACCCTGATAACAAATGCGCTTATATCTTCGCCGGTTTTGGATATTCCGATATACCCGACCAATGGGGCAATAACTGGCAGGAATTAGACCAAATCCTGAAATTTGACCCGGCAACCGGCACATGCGAAATTCTTCCGGTAACCTTGCCGTTGGCCAATGAAGATACGAATGCGGTCTGGGACCCGGAAAATAAATGCGCTTATATACTGGGCGGGAGCGGTTTTACAGGAGAATACTATATTGATGTTAATGGTACTTCCAATCCACTTTACGGCAGTGACAAGATTGTAAAGTTTGACCCTGCGGCAGGCATGTGTGAAATGCTTTCCGTAACCTTGCCTAAAGTGAATATAAGGCCCAGCGCTACTGTTTGGGACCCGGTCAATAAATGCGTTTATATGCTTGGCGGTATGGACCGTAATTATGGTGGCTATCCTGATATAACTAAATTCGATCCCTTGGCCGGGACATGTGAAATACTTCCGGTAACTCAACCCGATGTTACCGGCAGGAACGGCGGCGTATGGGACCCGATTTTTAATTGCGCGTATGCCTTTGGCGACGGCGCAAATTGGCCTTATGCCGATTGGATTTTCAGGTACGACCCTGCAAAAGAAACCTGCGTTACTCTCCCCGAACCTTTGCCCTTGGGAGCTGAATACGTTAATTCGGTTTGGGATATTGAAAATAACTGTGTGTATATCCTTTGCGGCGAGGGTAACGGCAATATCTCAATGATAAAAAATATTACTAAGATGGAGGCGTCCTATTACACAGCGGCTTCCTATACAACGGGCAGTATTAGTCCCGTAGGAATTACGGCGTGGGGAATATTGGAATTTGAGGCCGAGATCCCGGTCACTACAACTTTGACCGTTGATGTTTTGGATGCATTTGATGATTCTGTCTTACTGGAGGATGTTGCTTCAGGTACGGATATTTCCGGCATCGGAAACGTATATAGCATTAAACTGCGAGTGAATATGACTACTGCGGAGCGTTTTGTTTCCCCGACGCTGTTAATCTGGACCGTAGGATATGCCGGACAATAATGAAAATGAAAATATGTTTTGCAATGTAAATAGCCGTTCGTAAATGCGCCGTTGTTTACATCGGATAAACAGGTCTGCGCAGGATACGTACGAAGGCGATACGACGAATTCTTACAACAGATTAACCAGATTACGCTGATTACTGGTGAATAACGATGAAATGACGACGCTTTTCACCTCGAATAAACCCTTCGTTTCACTCCCTTCGTTATCTTCGTTCTGCTTCGCTATCTCGATTCTACGGTCGGGACTTCTTCACTGCGTTCAGTTGCGGGACTCCCTTTGGTCGCAGTACTGCGGCAGGATAAACTTGCTTAGCGGCCTTTGCGGTTAAACCGTAGTTGTCGTTAGACGTATGACGGTCGGAATAAACCGCAGAGGACGTCAAGAGCGACAAGTGACGTGACGAAAGTACTATGGTTTGTGAACTTCTACGCCTGCCATGAACCGGAAACGATTCGTGTCCCGCGTCCCGAGCTTGCCGAGGGGGCGACTATGACCTTGTACCAAAGCGAAGCGCTTGGTGCAGGGTATACTGCTTTAAGCGTTATCAGTAAAAGAAA
>JACRIJ010000065.1 GCA_016220095.1 Planctomycetota bacterium
GTAAACGTCTCGTCTTTGCGTTCTTTGCGAACTTTGCGGTTTATTCCGTAGGTCGTGCGTCTTGACGACTACGACTATTTAACCGCTAAGCCCGCAAAGCAAGTTTACCCTGAGTGTAACGAAGGGCTAAGACGATTATAAGTAAACGTTGCGTCTTTGCGTTCTTTGCGAACTTTGCGGTTTATTCCGTAGGTCGTACGTCTTGACGACTACGACTATTTAACCGCTAAGCGCGCAAAGCAAGTTTACCCTGAGTGTAACGAAGGGCTAAGACGATTACAAGTAAACGTCTCGTCTTTGCGTTCTTTGCGAACTTTGCGGTTTATTCCGTAGGTCGTGCGTCTTGACGACTACGACTGTTCAACCTCTAAGTGCGCAAAGTACGACTAAATAGCACTCGAGTTTTGAACAACGGATTTTAGGCTTCTGGATTTGGTTGCGATTACGCTGTTTTATGGAGTATTCGTGTGTATTAGTGTTAATTCGTGGCAAAAACTCTTCATTTTCATGGAACTTTTTCGTCTTCATAGCGTCTATGGTATTACAGATTGATGCCAAAAGCTTAATCCTTAACTTTAGCATATAAGATTTTGACGGATTGTTAGCCACTAAGGCATGAAGCACGCATGTTTTAGCGTAATGGCTGGCGCTTAGCGATATTTACATTAATCTTCGTGACTAAGTTTACCCTGAGCGTTTAGCGAAGGGTGCCCTCGTGGCAAATAATCGTAGTCGTTTTCGTTTCTTTATTGATTAGTTTTTCCGGAGGCTTATTATGAAACACAGAATCACGGTTTTCGCGATGTTTTGCGCAATTTTTTCGTTTTTTCTTCTTACCGGCGCCCGCGGCGAAAATCCTTTCGGCGGTGAAGACCGGTATCTTATACATGTCAGTACTGATAAGCCGATTTACCGTACCGGTGAAAAGGTCTTTGTGCGCGGAGTAATCCTGAATGCGCATGACCATACTCCTTCAAAGGAAAACGACTCTTGCATTTTTGAAATAAAAGGCCCGAAGGGCGATACGGTTTTCAATGGCAATGCATCAATGGAAAACAGCGTTGTAGGCCTGGGATGGGAAATTCCTGCCGGCCAGACGGGCGGCGAATATACGATTGAATTAACGGCCAATCAAGGTTATGCCAAAGCCATACGTAAATTTGACATTCGTTCCTATCGCGCGCCGAGACTGAAAACCCAGATTGTATTCCTGCGCGACGGGTACGGCCCGGGCGACGAGGCTTCCGCGACTTTGCACGTTGAACGCGCCGAGGGCGGCATTCCGGCAAATGCGAAAGTCATTGCCATAGCGCGCATTGACGGAGTTGAGGTATTCAGGGGTTCTTATACAGTCGGCCAAAGCGGCAACTGTTCGGTTTTATTTGAACTGCCCAAAACAATCACGCGCGGAGACGGCGCATTAACAATGGTTATAGACGACGGCGGCGCGCAGGAAACCGCGGCGAAAACCATTCCGATATTGCTTAACGTTATTGATTTAGCCGTATATCCTGAAGGCGGGGACCTTGTGGCAGGCCTGCCTAACAGGGTGTACATAGAAGCGCGTACGCCGGCGCAAAAACCCGCCGACATAGCGGGCAAGGTGCTTGACGCGGGCGGCGGCATTGCGGCCACGTTCCGTACGGAACACGAAGGCCGCGGCAGATTTACTTTTGTGCCGCAGACAGGGGTGAAGTATACGCTCTGGATTACGGAGCCGTCCGGCATTTCAAAACCGTATCAGCTTCCACAGGTAAAAGATTCAGGCGTGACGATATCATCCCTTGAAGACATTACGAAAAAGGAGAGGGCCGTAAGATTGCGCATAGGCAGTACTTCCGGAGGCGCTTATACAATCAGGCTTTCAAAATTGGAAAAAGAGGTCATTTCCACGAAAATAGACGTTGTGGCAGGGCAAACGGCAGAGGTATGGCTTACGCCGCCTGAAACTGCGGACGGTATTTTTATTGTCACAGCTCTTGATGACAAAGGCAAACCTCTTGCCGAGAGGCTTGTTTTCAGGCAACCCGCCAAGGCCATCAACGTAACCGTTACATGCGACAAGGAAAACCCCGCGCCCGGCGACAAGGTCGGCCTTATCATAAAAACAACAGACGCTTCGGGCAAACCGATAAGCGCCGTTGTCGGTATTACGGTTACGGACGACAGCGTGCTTGAAATGATGGAAAAACGCGAACAGGCCCCGCGCCTGCCTGCGATGGTATTCCTTGAGAACGACGTAAAGGAACTCGCGGACGCGCAGGTTTATTTGAATGACAAGGACCCCAAAGCCCCGGCGGCCGTGGATCTTCTGCTTGCTACCCAGGGCTGGAGGCGATATGCGTTTTATAATGTGAATGAATTTATCACCCGATACGGCGATTATGCCAATCGCGTGCTCGCAAAGATTGACCTGCCGGAGCCTTACCCTGATTTTGAAAACGAAGACGGTGGCTTATTTGGTGGGGGAGTGCCTGCACCAAACATGCAGATGCCTAAGAACGGAGTAGAAATGGCGCCTCCTCCGCCGCAGGAAGGAGCGCCTGAAAATATTGCAGAACCGGCGATTGAAAAGGATGGGGAATTAGCCGAAGCTGGTTTTGAACCTTTAAGAAAGGAAATCTTTAACGATAATAAAGAGGAGAGAAAAAGAGATCTCGGGTTTGCGCGAAAGATGCAAGAGCTTATTGTATTGCGCGAATACTCGCACAGCCGCAGGCCGGATTGGAAGCCGGGCGCGCGCGCGGATTTCACGGAGACGCTCTTCTGGAATGCCGGCGTCAAGACCGATGAAAAGACCGGTACGGCAGTGGTTTCATTTGATATCAACGACGCTGTAACAGGATTTCGCGCCTTCGCGGACGCGTTCGGAGCGGACGGTTCTCTCGGCCAGGCGGACATGCTTATCAAATCCGTACAGCCGTTTTACATTGAAGCCAAACTGCCGTTGGAAATCACCTTAGGCGATATAGTGGCATTGCCTGTGAGCGTGGTGAACAATACGGACGGCACATTGAACAGTGTTTCATACAATGCGTCCATACCGTTGAGCATTCAGCCGCATGAACCGTTCATACTTGCGCCTTTCAGCCGCGGAAGGGATGTAGTGAGAATTAATTTTGGCGCGTTCATCGGCACGTTTGACATGACTGTAGGCGCGACAGGATCTTTGTATTCCGACAGCGTTACGAGGAAATTAACGATAAAGCCGAACGGATTTCCGGTGGAAACCGCTTTCGGCGGATTGATAGAACAGAATTCAACAATGGAGCATACCGTAGTGATTCCTAAAGAGGTTGTTTCCGGAAGCATCATTACGGACATCGGTGTTTATCCGTCGCCTTTGGCGAATCTTACACAGGCGTTGGAACGGCTTATACAGGAGCCCAACGGGTGTTTTGAACAGACCAGTTCCAGCAATTACCCGCTCGTGATGGCACAGCAGTATTTCCAGACGCATATAGGAGTTGAACCTGCGCTGATTGCGGCGAGCGCCGAAAAACTTGACCGGGGTTACGCGAAGTTAGTAGGTTTTGAATGCCGTCAGAAGGGTTACGAATGGTTCGGCGGCGATCCTGGCCACGAGGCTTTGACAGCTTACGGACTGATGGAATTCTCAGACATGGCAAAGGTGCGAACTGTGGACAACGCGATGATAGAAAGAACCCAGGGCTGGCTGATGTCGGGCCGTGACGGCAAGGGCGGATTTCAGAGGAATTCCCGCGCCCTTGATTCGTTCGGCAGGGCGCCGGCTGATACGACAAATGCCTATATAGTGTGGGCGTTATCAGAATCCGACAGGACTGGATTGGACGCGGAAATAAAGTCATTGAAAGAAACAGCCGCGAGGACTAAGGACAGTTACGTATTGGCTTTGACGGCGAACGTGATGAATTTGACCGGCGACGCCGGAACGGCAAAAAAAATAATGGACCAGCTGGTGAAAAATCAGGCGAAAGAAGGTTTTATTGACGGCGCCGAAACGAGCATTACCTGCAGTTCAGGAGATGCGCTCAGGATAGAAGCTACATCCCTTGCCGTGCTTGCATGGTTGAAGGAACCCGCGTACGCGGGCGCCGTGGAAAAGGCAATGAAGTACCTGACGGAAAACTGCAAGGCTGGAAGATTCGGTTCCACGCAGTCAACGATACTCGCGTTGAAAGCGATTATTGCCTATGACAAGGCGAGAGCGGTGCCTTTGAATCCTGGGAAATTGCAGGTCGTAGTTGACGGCAGGGAACTGCCTGTCATAGAATTTGACAAGAGCATTTCCGGGGCAATCAAATTGCAGGACATTGCGGGACAGCTTGCCCCCGGCGCGCATAAGATTGGCGTGAAGATGGCCGGCGGTTCTACGATGCCTTATACGGTAACTGTGAATTACAACACAACACTGCCCGTATCCTCGCCGGAATGCAAGATAGGTTTAAGTGTGGCGCTAAGCCATAAGGAGATAAGGGAAGGCGAGGCCATGGAAGCCAGGGTAACCGTGACAAATCGCGGCGACGAAAAGGTCAGCATGCCCGTGGCAATTATAGGATTGCCCGGAGGCCTTGAACCGCGCCACGACCAGTTAAAAGAACTCGTGAAATCCGGCAGAATAGACGCGTATGAGATAATGGGAAGCAGGGAATTGGTGTTGTATTGGCGCGGAATGAATGCCCGACAGGCGATAGAGATCCCTTTGAGCCTGATAGCCGCGGTGCCGGGCGCTTATACAGGGCCTGCAAGCAGGGCGTATTTATATTACACGGATGAATACAAGACCTGGGCCGAAGGCGTGAAGATAGAAATTACGCCGGCCGGAAGATAAAAATGAATAATGAAAAATGAAGCATGAAGGACGACGAAACGTCAGCTTTCCTTCTTCCTGCTTAATACTGACTTCTTCATAATAAGGAGGAAGGAAGGAAAACGAAGCGGAAGGATGAACGGACGAAACAGCAAACAGTATTCCTTGCTGGCCGCTATCCGCTGTTGAACTGCGTTGAACAATATTGAACAACGCTTGAACTATCCATCAGCGGACCCCTGACTCTAAGACCCCATCCGTCCTTCATTATTCATTTTTCGTATGTCCGGCTGTTACGATTGTGAATTCACCGCGGACTTTTTCCGGGACTAAATGCGTTATCACTTCGCTGATTTTACCGCGGAACACCTCTTCGTATATTTTAGTCAATTCCTTTCCCACGGCAATCTGACGGTCGCCGAATACTTCAAGCATATCCTGGAGCGTTTTCATAATGCGGTGGGGTGATTCGTAGAAAATCAAAGTCCTTTCCTCTTGTGCGAGGGAGATAAGGCGGTTTTTTCTTGAGCCTGGTTTTGGAGGAAGGAACCCCTCAAAGGCAAATCGGTCCGTCGGAAGGCCCGATACCGACAGGCACGTGATGATAGCGGCCGGGCCGGGAATAGGCACAACTTTTATTCCCTGGCTGATAGCATACCTTACCAATTTGAACCCCGGGTCCGATATGGACGGCGTGCCGGCATCGGAGACGTAGGCGATATTTTCGCCCGCCTTGACGCGTTGGACTATCTCCTCCATCCTTCGGGTTTCATTGTGTTCAAAACAGGACATGAGCGGCTTTTTGATGCCGTAATGCGACAGGAGTTTCATGCTTGTCCGCGTATCTTCGGCGGCGATAAGGCTGACCTCGTCCTTGAGGATGCGCAGGGCGCGAAGGCTGATGTCTTCAAGATTGCCGATAGGCGTGCTTATGATGTAGAGCATATTTTGAATAATTAAGAATTAAAAATTAAGATTTAAGATTAAGAAGTATCGTTATTAGTAAATCTTAATTCTTAAATCTTAGTTCTTAATTCACGTTCAGACCGGCATTCCTATTATAGTGCCTTCAAATACCATCTGGTCTTTTACGATACCCTGCGTGGCAAATACGGCTCTGCGCGAACGGATGTCCACGCATTTGCCCATAATAATCAGCCTGTCTCCGGGATTTACTGTGCCGCGGAATTTCACGTCCGTCACGCCGCCGAAACCGACGAAGACGTTTTCTTGTTCGGGCGGCAGAGATGCCTTGAAGTAGTAGCTTGACAGCTGGGCCGCGCATTCTATCATGAGTATTCCCGGAAAAAGCGGCCTGCCCGGGATATGGCCTTTTACCCAGAATTCATCAGCCCTGATGTCCCTGTAGCCGACAAGGAATTTTTCTTCAAAATCAATCCTGAATATCCCGTCAAGCTGGTCCATCTCAAAACGCTGGGGGTTTAAGAGGTGTATTTTTTCCTTGGGAATTTGAATTTTATTGAAATCTATCTTTGAAAGGTCAACAAGCAGTTGGGGAGGCATTTTGAGTTAATCTTTTTTGGTTGAAAGAAATTTTATAAGAATGAGTTCGTTCTGGAAGCCTTTTTTGAAATTGTAATATATTTCGTCAAGTATTTCCTGCATCATCAGAAGGCTGATCTGGTATTTCTTCAGTTTGCTGACGGAGGTAAGCAATTCATTAAGGGTGGCCCCGCCGTTTCCGTTAAGTTCGTAAACGCCCGTATTGTCGTCAATCGTGATACTGCATCTGACGTCATTAATGTCAATTGTGATGTGTATATCGCCATGGGAGCCGGTTTCGTTGGCATGGAGCATTATAGCGGAAAGGGCTTCATCCGCCGCGTGCACTATAAGAGATGATTCTCTAACGGAAATCTTCCGCTCATCAAACAGCTCCTGCAAGTTCTGGCGCATCTCCTGCAGGTTGCTCGTGTTGCACGTAATTGTAAATTGTCTGGTTAACGTTTGCATAACATTATTTATAGGTGCTATAATATACTTCGGCATAATCGGCTATATATATTATACCCTATTTTGTCTAAATAAGCAAATTATTCCGCAAAAGTCAAGAAAAAATGCAAATTCAGGATTAGCATGTGATAGAAAACAGGCAGAGAGCTGTGGTCGGCGGCAGGTGTCCAGCGGCCGGTTGTCATCTTCAACCCGTTGTTAATCAGGCTGTTATGGCGAATACGAAGATACGAAGAACGATTAATCGTTAATTGGCCACACGATTTAACCGCAAAGGCCGCCAAGCAAGTTTACCCTGCCGCAGTACTGCGACCAAAGGGAGTCCCGTAGCGAAGCGGAGGGAAGCAGAGCGAACGTGTGTTAATATAGTGAAATCCATTGTTAAAAACGTCTGTTTAATTAATTTGCAATTAAAGCGGCATTTTAGTATAATACGAAATTGTCCGATATATTGAAGTAAAGAAATAAACAACCGGTAAGAGTCAACGGGAACCGGCCCGCGGGCAGTGGACAGCCTGTTTATAGGAGAGTTTTTATGCCGAAAAATGACAAAAAAGAACCGGAAAACGAGCAAAAATGTACTTTTTGCACAAGAACAAGCTCGCAGGTGGGCAATCTGATTGCCGGCCCTCCCGGGATTTTTATATGCAGTGACTGCGTTCAGCTGTGCAACCAGATACTATCGCTGGAAAAAAAGCGCGGTACGAAAGGAACGTTTAAGAAAGAACTTTCCTTTCAGAACCTGCCGGCGCCCATGCAGATTAAGGCCAGGCTTGACGAATACATTATAGGCCAGGAGGATACCAAAAAGGCTCTGTCAGTAGCCGTAAATAACCACTATAAGAGAGTTTTAACTTCATTAAGCAGGAAAGACGTTGAATTGGAAAAGAGTAATATCCTGCTTATAGGCCCTACAGGCTGCGGGAAAACGCTCCTCGCAAGGACAATGGCTAAGGTACTCAATGTGCCTTTCGCAATAGGCGACGCTACAACGGTAACAGAAGCCGGTTACGTGGGCGAAGACGTTGAGAACCTGCTTCTGCGCGTCATTCAGGCCGCGGAATACGACATTGAAGCCGCGTCAAAAGGCATTGTGTTTATTGATGAAATAGATAAATTGCACCGCACCCATGAAAATTCCTCCATTACCCGCGATGTGTCCGGCGAAGGCGTTCAGCAGGGGCTTTTGAAAATACTCGAAGGAACAGTGTCCAACGTCCCCCCGCAGGGCGGCAGAAAACATCCCGAACAGGAATATATTAAAATTGATACGACTCATATCCTGTTCATCGGCGGCGGCACTTTTGACGGCATAGAAAAAATCATAGCACGCAGGATAGGCAAAAAACAAATCGGTTTCAAGGTTGATAACGCGGCCGACTGCCTTGATGATAAAAACATCGGCGAAGTGCTCAGGTATATTGAACCCGAAGACCTCGTTGAATACGGGTTTATACCGGAATTCGTCGGCAGGTTCCCAATCATTTGCATTATTAACCCGCTTGGCGTGCCTGAATTGATAAAGATACTCGTGGAACCCAAAAACGCCGTTGTACGGCAGTACCAGGCATTTTTCCAGATGGAAAACGCCGCGCTGGAATTTACGGCCGCGGCGCTGGAACGGGTTGCGGCTGTCGCTTGCGCGAAAAAAACCGGCGCAAGGGCGCTCAGGGCTACAATAGAAAAATTAATGCTTGACGTTATGTATGAATTGTCCAATCGTAAGGATAAACGCACCTATACAATTACGGATAAAATGGTTGACGGCCAGGAACCTATCGCGCCCGTTGCCGATAACCAGTCTGAAAACTCCGCGAAGGCCAAAAAGCAGCAGCGTGAAAGCGCGTGAACGATACGAAGGATGAAGAATGAAAGATGAAGAATGCAGGATTGTTGGGATTTAATGACTGGATGATTTGCGACTTGATGATTGACGTACGGACGCGTAATCGTTTACCCTGAGGCGGTCCGAAGGGTAAATCATCAAGTCATCCAGTCACCAAATCATTAAATTTCCGAAGGGTCTCGTCAAGTCCCTGTTAGTAGTCGTCGTTTCGTTGTTCAGTCGTTTAGTTGTTTAGTCATCAATCCGTTAAAAATGGCACTTAAAAAAGACCCGAAACAAATCCAGGAAATGTTTTCACGTATAGCGCCGGGCTATGACCGCCTGAATCATATCCTGAGCCTACGCAAGGATTTTAAATGGCGCGCTTTTGCGGCTGAAAAAATAAAACATCTCGCGCCGAAAAATCCTCCTTTCATTCTTGATGCCTGCACGGGTACGGCGGACCTGGCCGTTACAGTGGCAAGACATAATCCTTCTTACGCAATAATCGGCATTGATTATTCGGAACGGATGCTCCGTATCGCACGGAGGAAAATTGAGCGTCTTGATGTGCGCGGCAGGATTTTCCTCGTGCGCGCGGATTTGACGAGGCTTCCCCTGAAAAATTCCGCCTGCGCGGCTTCAACGGTTGCCTTCGGCATACGCAACCTTGAAGAACCCCGCAAAGGCATCTCGGAAATGCGCAGAATCACCGCCCGGAACGGCGTTACCGCTATCCTTGAATTTACAAATCCGAAAAACAGGCTTATGAATAGGCTCTATTACATTTATCTTACAAAAATACTTCCTGTGCTGGGTAACTTCCTTTCCGGTTCAAAGGCGTATTCCTATTTGTCAAATTCCATACTCGCATTCAGTACCGAACAGGAACTGGTTAATATGCTGTCAAAATCCGGTTACGGCAGGACACGGATTTTTGACCTGGATTTTGATATAGTAAAATTGATTGTAGGATTTAAGATGTAAGATTTTGAATTTAAGGTTTTCACGGGGTATTTCCTGAAAATCTTAATTCTTAAATCTGAAATATTAAATTTCTTGCTTTCTTGCTATTATCGCCTCCCCGCCCCAGCGGGAAAGGAATTCCTCCCGGCTCCATTCGCGCCTCCCGCTCAGCGGGTCGGCAAATATCACCTTGTTTTCGTCCTCGTGAAGCACGACTATGACGTGGTCAACCAGAAAATGCCATCTGACATATACTATGCACGGCTCGTCGTGTTTTTTCAGGAATTCGTAGTCCGCGGCAACAACGTCTATAACAATGCCCGCAGTATGGGTTTTCTTTTCCACCGCCCTTCCCAGGAAACCGAAATCCACGCCTAATAGAAGGTTGGCGTGCGAAAGCCTCGTCATCTCCTGCTCCGTGGCGTTTATGCCGTGTGCCTTTAGAAACGTGACCGCGCTCGCCGGGCCGCACGTATAACCGGTGCTCTGCAGGCAGATACCGTCCGCATCAATACGGAACTTCTGTTCATTAATGAATAATCCGCATAAAGTCCAACTGGCATGAAGCATGCTGTAGGCGAATTTTTTGTTCATTCGTGTGTATTCGTGGCTACGGTCTTTTCAAGGTTTCGTCAAGACCATGTTCTTCGTCTGACATAAAACTTGAAACTTCCATATTTCCATGTATAATTGCATGCATGCGCAGGTTAAAAATACTTTTCATAATAACGCGGTTGATACACGGCGGGGCGCAGAAAATGGCGCTCAGCATGGCGGAACAGCTTTCCCGGAGAGGGCATTCCGTCGTTCTTGCCTGCGGGCCGCAGGCCGGCGTTGAAGGCAGTCTCCTGCCGCTTGCACGCAAAATGAACATTGAAGTTATCATAGTGGACGGCCTTGTCAGGGAGGAGCATCCCTTGAAAGATTGTTTAGCCATGGCATCCCTGTATTGGCTTATTGACAGCAGGAGATTTGACATTGTCCACACGCACACGTCAAAGGCCGGAATTTTAGGAAGGATTGCCGCGCGGTTTGCCGGTACGCCGGCCATAGTACATTCTTCGCACGGGCACGTATTCAGTCCGGGGGCGAATATACCCGGCGTCAGCAACAGGAAGCTAATGACCAAAGTATTCTGGCTTGCCGAGAAAATCGCCGCAGGCATGTGCCATCGTATAGTTACCCTGACGGAGATGGAAAAACTGGATTGGCTCAAATTGGGACTTGCTCCGGCATCAAAAATAGAGGTTTTGTATAACGCGATACCGCTTGAAGAATTTAACCCCGATTCGGTCAGCGCTGAAGAGAAAGCGCGTTTAAAATCTTCGCTCGGACTGGAACCGCCGCAAAAAATCGTAACCATTACCGGGCGGCTGACCTCGGAAAAAGGGCACGATTATCTCCTGGAAACAATAAAACTGGTTGCAGGCAAAATGCCTTTTGTGAGATTGCTGATTGTCGGCGAGGGCCCGGAACGGACTGAACTGGAAAAGCTCGCGAGGGAATACGGGATAGCTCAAAATGTCATATTCCTCGGCCTGCGCAATGACGTCAAACATATCCTTGCTATTTCGGACTTATTCGTGCTCGCGTCAAGGTATGAAGGGTTCGGGTTGGTATTGCTTGAGGCCATGGCCATGCGCGTGCCCGTGATAGCTACCGGCGTGGGCGGCGTGCCGGAAATTATAGATGACGGCGTTACGGGAATGCTCGCTCTCCATGACAGGCCGGATGAATTTGCCGCAAAGATAACAGAACTCTTGCAAAATTCGGAAAAAGCGGATAGAATCGCATCTGCCGGTCGTCAGATAGTGATGAGAGATTTCAGCATGGATAAGATGGTTGACGGTTTTGAAAAATTATATCTTGAATTGTGTAAATCCAAACACGAAACGACGACGAGTTTTACAGGGACTTTATGAGACTTTCAAGATACCCGCGCCGGCGAAACGACGGATCCCATGCTCCTAATGCGTAGTCCATTTAAACGGGAAACGGGTCGCGGTCCACGGGAAACGACCGTAAACCCCGTAACTCCTAAACCTCTTAACTCCTAATGCGGACCATGAGCCCAATAAGAAAATGGATGTATTTTTTCAGTTGCGCGATTGCCATCATAGCGGGTTGCATCCTGTTATGGGGCTGTTCGCTGTCCAAATACCCGTTGCTTGCTTTATGGGTCGTGGTGGGATTGTTTTTAGCCGGAGGCCTTGTCGGCATCCTGTATGACCGAAAAGTTACGCAGGAGATGATAAGGGTATTCGGCGAAGAAAAATTCTACGCGATGGAGGCGTTCGCAACTTATTGGGTAATGGGAATAATCCTGACGATAAGCTTTTTTATAGCAATAGCGGTTATAATACTGAAACACGGAGTGCTTTAGATTTAAGATTTTATGAAATATGCCGGAGAAATCTTAAATCATAAATCGTAACAGTTATTATGCTTAACAGGGAATTTATAAAAATAGCGCCGTCGTTGTTATCCGCGGACTTCGCGGAACTCGGCAAAGAAACCGAACGCGCGTCTTCCGCGGGCGCGGACTGGCTCCACATTGACGTGATGGACGGCCATTTTGTGCCCAACATAACCATCGGTCCGGCCGTGACAGCCGCGATACGTCCGCACACAACACTTCCCCTGGACGTCCATCTGATGATATCAGAGCCGGAGAAATACATAGAGCAGTTTTGCAAGGCCGGCGCTGACATGATATCGTTTCATGTGGAGGCCTCCGGCAGTCAACCTGAGAAATTAGTTGATTTAATTAAAAAATCTGGTAAAAAGGCAGGCGTAGTGTTGAATCCTGCGACGCCTGCGAAGAGTGTGGAAGCCCTGAAGGGGAGAGTTGATTACGTGCTTGCCATGACGGTATGGCCGGGCTTTGGAGGCCAGAAGTTTATCGCGGACGTATTGCCGAAGATAAAGGAACTCCGCCTGATGTTCGGCGATGGCTTTGACGTGCAGGTGGACGGCGGGCTTAATCCGCAGACGGCATTTGAATGCGCCCGAAACGGCGCTAATGTCATAGTCGCCGGCACCGCGGTCTTCGGCCATAAAGACCTTGCCGCAGCCATAAAGGCTTTGCGGGAAAACGCCGAAAAGGGATACGGGAAATAAGGAAATTTCAAATGCTCTGCGATTTTTCGCAGGGCGAAAAATCGCTATGCCTTGGTCAGATTTTAAAAAATTTGTTTTCAGAAAAAAGAAAGAGATGCCCAACGGGCTCTGGCAGAGGTGCGACGAGTGCAACAACCTTATCTACAGGAAGGTCGTTGACGAGCGCATGAAGACCTGCCCGGAGTGCAACTATCACTTTACCCTGAGCGCGCAGGAACGCGTGGACCTGTTGCTGGATAAGGGTTCGTTTGAGGAATTCTGGACCAACGTGGCGCCGGCAGATCCGCTGGAATTTACCGCCCTGCAATCGTATAAGACCAAAATTGACGAAGCTCAGAAGGAAACCGGCATGAAAGACGCCGTCGTTACCGGCAAGGGTGCCATAAACGGCAAGCAGATTGTTGTCGCGGTCATTGACCAGCGTTTTATGATGGGCAGTATGGGGTCGGTTATGGGCGAAAAGATAACCAGGGCAGTGGAAAAAGCCCATGAACTAAAATTGCCCCTCGTGATTTTTTCAGCCTCCGGAGGCGCGCGCATGCAGGAAGGTTCTCTTTCCCTGATGCAAATGGCCAAAACAAGCACCGCCATAGCAAGATTCCGCGAAGACGGCGGATTGTACGTCTCGGTGCTTACCAATCCCACTTTCGCAGGCGTCATGGCAAGTTTCGCGTCTCTCGGGGATATAATGCTCGCGGAACCCAGGGCTCTTATAGGTTTTACGGGCCCCAGGGTCATCAGGGAAACCATAAAACAGGAATTGCCCGAGGGGTTCCAGATGTCCGAATTCATGCTTGAACACGGATTCATAGACCGTATAGTGCCGCGCCAGAAACTGCGCGAGGAATTATTCAAGATTATCACGTATTACAGGCCGTAAAAAAAAACTTTTAAATATTGTTTGACTTTAATCCGCGCATTGATAGAATATACGTCGTATTTTTCAAAAATTCAGCGCTGAAACCGTTACTGCCTGGCTTTTCAATTTGACAAGAAACACATTAAATATATGCAATCATTGGCTAATTACAGCCCGAAGAACCTTCGGACTATACTTAAGAATAGATTTTCGGTAAACAATCTGGATCCTGTCCGCATGGCGTGGGAAAAGATAAATTCCATGCTCCTGCAGAGGGTCGGCATGACCCGGTATAACGAATTCGCCGCCAGGTCAAACATCGTTTTTTTTGACGACGAAACTCTCGTCCTGTCATGCCCGGATTATAATTCACTCGCGCATTTGAAGTCATTCTATTACGCCGCTCTTACAGATGCGGTCAGGTCCGTGACGAACAGGAATACGAAAATCGTTTTTACATTGAGCGGTTTGTACGGGCCCGCGGAAAGGCTTCAGGCAGGGCAGGCATTTTGTTCGCATAACAAAACCTTTAACAGCGGCGCTTCCGCGCAGACGCTTGATAATTTTATCGTGGGCGATTCAAACAAGATGGCGTTCAAATCAACGTCTTATTTCGTTCATAAAAGCGGCAATAATTACCAGAAATTATTCCTGCATTCGGGTTCCGGATTGGGGAAGACCCATCTTTTGAACGGATTATACCAGAAACTGCTGTCGCTGAATCCCAATGTCAGCGCGTATCTGGTTGATTGCGAGGATTTTACAAGCCAGTTTACTTTTGCCGTGCAGAACGGGAAAATGGATTCGTTCCGGCAGAAATACCGCAACCTTGATTATCTTTTAATGGACAACATACACCTGATGAGCCGCAAGGCATCAACACAGGAGGAATTCCTGAATACGTTCAGCGAACTTGAAAAGAAAGAGCGCAATATTATACTGACAAGCACCTGCCCGGTTTCGGAAATAAGCGGATTCGCGCCGAAACTCATAAGCAGGCTGAAATCCTGCCCGGGATTTACGATTGATATGCCGGACAGCGGAATGCGCCTGAATATAATCAATGCCGTCTGTCTGCGCGAAGGATTCAAGGTCAATCCCGCGCATATTGCCATGACAGCGCAAAAATCCTCGTTTTCCATCAGGGAAATGATAGACGTTTTCCATAAGATTGCGGCTATGCGGAATCCGGATAGCGCGACCGTCAGCGCCATTCTCGGCGAATACGATTCAGCCCGCATTGCCAAAGTCAGCCCCGAGGACGTGTGCTGGGCAGTAGCCCGGAAAATGGGCGTGGGGATGCGCGAAATAATGTCCGATTCCAGGAGCAGGAACGTCGCGCTCGCAAGGCATGTATGCATGTACTTGGCAAGGAAATATACCGGCGCCACCTGCGGACAGATAGGAAAATTCTTCGGAGGCCGCGACCACGCGACCGCCGCAGTATCATGCAAGAAAATAACGAGCCTTATTAATACGGACGTTTCATTAAAAAAAACAATCACTGAAATAGAAAAAACATTCCAGGAGCCTGCGGCCGGAAATGAGCGGCGCGGGCCAATTCCTGCACTGAATCAGCCCCGCTGATTCATGCGGATAATCCGCAAGCATCCATGAAATTTTTCATTCCAGAACATTAAGGATTTTTTTTATGCCGACAAAAACCGAATTATCAGCCGTGCGCAATATAGGAATTATGGCCCATATTGACGCGGGCAAAACCACGTTGACCGAACGTATCCTGTTTTACACCGGAAAATCCCACAAAATCGGCGAGGTCCATGACGGCCGCGCCCAGATGGATTGGATGAAACAGGAGAGGGAACGCGGCATTACGATTACAGCGGCCGCGACTACGTGTTATTGGAACGACTTCAGAATCAATATCATTGATACGCCCGGGCATATTGATTTTACGGTGGAAGTTGAGAGGAGCCTGCGCGTCCTGGACGGGGCCATAGCGGTATTCTGCGCCGTGGGCGGCGTGGAACCGCAGTCCGAGACAGTCTGGCGCCAGTCGGAAAAATACAACGTGCCTAAGATCGCTTTTGTAAATAAGATGGACAGGACGGGAGCGGATTTTTACAAAGTGCTTAATTCAATAGAAAGCGAACTCGGCGCGAATGTCATCCCGCTCCAGATACCGGTCGGGATGGAGGATGAGTTCCGCGGAGTAGTTGACCTGCTGGAAATGAAGGCGTATATATATGAGGACGATTCGGATCCGCGCGGTTTTACCACGGAAGAGATTCCGGCGGATTTGATGGAAAGCGCAAAAAAATACCACCACATCATGGTTGAAAAGGCGGTTGAACTTGACGATTCGCTCATGGGCAAATACCTGGAATCCGAGGACAAGATAACAAAAGAGGAATTGATATCTGCCATACGCAAAGGCACCATTACGAATAAGATAGTGCCTTTGCTTTGCGGAGCGGCTTATAAGAATAAGGGCGTGCGGAGACTGCTTGATGCCATAACTGAATACCTGCCTTCGCCGGTTGACCTGCCGCCTGTTAAAGGCACGGATCCGGAGAACAAAGATGCAGTAATTGAAAGAAAACCCGATGATAACGAGCCTTTTACCGCGCTTGCGTTTAAGGTGCAGTCGGATCCTCACATGGGAAAACTCGTTTACATAAGGGCGTATTCGGGCCATATTGACAACGGCGCTTATATAATTAACGCGTCTAAAAATAAAAAGGAAAAAATCGGCAGGATACTGCACATGCACGCTAACCAGCGTGAGATCATACCGGATATATCCGCGGGAGATATAGCGGCTGTGATAGGGCTTGACCATACTGTTACCGGCGATACACTGTGCGATCCCGAGCATCCCATAGTGCTTGAAACCATTGAATTTCCAGCTTCTGTCATGTCCATAAGCATTAAATCTGAAGGCAAGGATGAACTGGATAAGCTTGACCGCGCGTTGATGCGCCTTGCCGAGGAGGATCCGACATTTACCGTGCATACTGACAGGGAAACGGATGAGACTATACTGTCCGGAATGGGCGAATTGCACCTTGAAATCATCGTTGACAGGTTGAAACATGAATTCGGCGTTGAAGTCGCCGTGGGAGCCCCTAAGGTTGCCTATAAAGAAACTATCCTTGAAACGGTTACCGAAAGGTATAAACACGTAAAACAAACCGGCGGACACGGTCAATACGCCGATGTGGAAATGGAGATCTCGCCGGCAAAACCCGGCGAAGGCTTTGAATTTGAAAACAGCATAACCCAGGGCGCTATTCCGAGGGAATATATACCGGCAGTGGAAAAAGGCGTGATTGAGGCAATGGAAAAAGGAGTGCTCGCGGGCTTCCCGGTGGTGGATGTGAAAGTAAGCCTCGTTGACGGCTCGTTCCACGAAGTGGATTCGTCGGAAATCGCTTTCCGGCTCGCGGCCAGGGAATGCTTTAAGAAGGCGTTTATGAAGGCCGGACCTGTATTGCTTGAACCGTATATGTCTCTTGAAGTGGTTACTCTGAAAGATTACATCGGCGGCGTCGTCGGACATATCTGTTCAAAACGCGGCAAGGTGCTGGGCATAGAGGCCAGAGGCGAACAACAGGTGATTTCCGCGGAAACCCCGTTAGGCGAAATGTTCGGCTACGTGTCTACTCTACGCACACTCTCCAGCGGCAGGGCGAATTATACCATGCATTTTGAGAAATACTCCGAAGTTCCTTTTGCAACCGCTGAAAAAATAATAGAAGAAATAAATGAGAAGAAGAACAATAAGTAGCGAGTAGTCCTTCGTTATACTCAGGGTAAACCGGGTAGTGAGAACCAGGGGACTGACGAGTATTTAGTAATCAGGAATCAGGAGTTTGTAGTTGGCAGTTAGTGACGGCGAACGGAGTTCGGTATTTGAAGCGTGAGCCGGGTTTCATCAGTCGTAAGTCTCTTGAAAGTTTCGTCCAGTCCCTGTCATAACGCGAGGAGGCGGAAGGAAAAACGAAAAAGAAAGGCGTAATATATGAAATACGGCGAAAAGGAAATTCAATGCGCGAAACTTGAATTCTGGCCTAATCCCAAAAAAAAGGATTATACCGTGGAAATTATTTTTCCGGAATTCACCTGCCTGTGCCCGCGGTCAGGATATCCTGACTTTGCCACGATACGCATATCTTACGCGCCGAATAAAACGGTAGTAGAATTGAAATCGCTGAAATTGTACCTGAATTCATTTCGCGATAAGCATATCTCCCATGAGGCCGCGGCAAACCAAATCTATGACGACATTGTCAAGGAACTGAAGCCGAAAAACATGGAATTGACAGCAGAATTCAACGCGCGCGGCGGCATCAAAACGAACGTCTATGTAAAAAGTCATTCTTAATTCTTAATTTAGCATAGTCCGTGGCGTTTTATCAATCTCAGTAACTGTTGTCTTGATATGCCAAGTTCTTTTGCAGTCAGGGTGCGGCTCCAACGGTTTCTGTACAACGCGGATTCCACTGCTTCAGCCTCCACTTTTCCTATGGCGTCATTCAGGGTTGACGGCTGGTTGAATAATCTGACCGGAGCCTTGGGCCGTTCAAGTACGTGCGCGGAAAGATTTTTCAATTCTATCTTGTGGTCAGTAAGTATGCAGGCTCTTTTTATCTCATTGGCAAGTTCTCTTATGTTGCCGGGCCAGTGGTATTCCATCAGTGCGGCCATGGCTTCTTTGGAAACAATCCGCGTTGAAAAATCAGGCGTGTTGCGTTCTATGATAAAATTCACAAACGCCGGTATATCCTCCCTGCGTTCGCGCAAAGGCGGCAGGTTGATCTGCACTACGGTCAGCCTGTAAAACAAGTCCTCGCGGAATTTCCCGGATTCAACGAGGTTTTTTAATGATTGATTGCTCGCGAAAATAAACCTCACGTCCGCATTGATTGCCTCGGTGCCGCCTACGGGCATGAAGGGCCGGCCTTCAATGACCCTTAGTAATTTTTCCTGCGCCGCCGGGCTGAGCAATTCAATTTCGTCAAGGAACAGCGTTCCCGCATGAGCCGCTGTCAGCAGGCCTTTTTTGTCCCTGTCCGCGCCTGTAAAAGCGCCGCGTTTATGGCCGAAGAGCTCGCTTTCAAACAAGGTGTCCGGAATGGCGGCGCAATTCAAAATGCAAAACGGCTTGTCTTTCCGCGCGCTTTTGCTGTGCAGGAGGTGCGCAAAAAATTCCTTGCCCGTGCCGGTTTCGCCTTCAATGAGCGCCGGAAGTCCGGTGTCGGCAATCCTGTCCACGAGATTGAATACAGCCTGCATCTTGGGCGATTGTGTCGCGGCAAGCATTTCCATTTCAGATGAAATGTTCAACGTGCCATTTTTGCTTAGAAGGCCCCGCGTTTCCTTGATTTCCTTTGACTGTTCCGATACTATCTGGCGCAGGCGCGCGTTCGCCGCGTCAAGTTTTTCCAGTGCCACTGCTTTTTCTTCGTGAAGTACGGCATTGTCTATAGTAATAGCAGTTGCATCTGATATTTTCTGCAAGAGCCGGGTTTCTTCCATAGAAAAATCTTTTTCCGGCCCAATGCGTTCAAGATAAATCAGCGCCGTAAGGCGCGAGAGCCGTATCACGGGAATAGCCAGGATATGGGCGTTCTTATGCGCAGAAAGGTAGAAATGCTTGACCGTAGCGGCGTGCTTCAGGGCGGCATTGAAAACCGTCTGGGTTATTTCCGCATCAACAGGCATTAAACGCGTAAGGGAAATGGAATTCTGCTCTAACCTGCATGCGGCGGCGCGGTCTGCGGTAAAAAGAGCGTTTATATATCTTAGCAGTGAATCAAGAATTTCACTTAATGACAGTTTTGACGATAAGTTCCGGTTGATTTCCGTGAGCAGGTGTGAAGTGTCTTCGTAGGAAATTTTACCCCCTGATGCCGCAGAAGCCGACTGTAACTGCGATTTTGCCAGGGAAATCCTGTTGTCCCAGATAGGGGAGTTGATTTTTCCGATAATTTCAACGGCCTGAAACAAATGCAGGCGGCAGTTCAGAATTGATTTTTTTGACAGGAACAGTTCCGCGAGCCCGAGATTGGCCTCAATCATCTCAACCTTTTGATTGAACCTCGCCGCCATATCAAGCACGGAAATGAATTTCTGCAGGGCGGAATCGGCTTTGCCTTCCTTTGAATCCAATTCCGCGCAGTGAATTTGTGTTGAAAGCGTGTCTCGCGGGGACATAGAAGGTGATGTGATTACGGATTCGAGCAAGCGGCGCGCCCCTGAAAGGTCTCCTTCGGACATCGCTACAATACCGCTGATCTCGCGGATGGCAAGTTCATTCATGGGAAATGGGAAATGCGGGTATGATTTAATGATGGCTTCGGATTCCGTAAGGTATTTTCTCGCGTCCGGGATACGTCCGGAGTCTATGTGGCACCAGGCAAGGCAGTTCAGGCAGTGTATTCGTCTCTCAATAACCGTCCACGTTGCGATGCGTTCGGATTCAAGTCGTGAATTCATTTCAAGAAACGTTTTGACGGCGTCCTCGTACCTGCCGCGATACATTTGGACGTATCCAAGTATGTCCTGGGTCATGAGGCATATATCAAGAGGATCTTCGTATGAAAGTATTTTTTTCGCGGCAAAAGCGTTTTCTTCGGCGCCGGCAATTTCGCCCCCGGAAAAAAGCGCGCTTTTCGCGGTTTCAACAAGGGTGCGGATACGGAACAAACGTTCGTTTACTGCCGGAACAACAGAAAGCGCCTTAGAAAAATATTTCCCTGCGGATTCCATGTTGCCAAGGTCTGAGAAAATTGCGGCAAGCTTGACAAGGAGGTTCCATCGCTCAACCTCCTGTCTGCGCCTGCTCGTCTGTCGCAGTAGTTTTTTTGCCGTCTTAATGGCGGCAAGATAGTTGTTATCAATAATATCCGCGTCAATGAGCGCATTGAGCACAGCTAAATAACTGCCAGAATTGGCAGAAAAAAGTTCAGGGTTTTTGAGAAATTCCCTGCACGTGCGGCGGATAATTTCAGAATCGTTTCTGCTATAGCCATTCCGTACGATTTTCTGAAAATCTCTGCCCGCGCCTTCATTTCCTTTGTCGTCAGCAGTTGATGCCATACACGTAATTATAGTTTATATATGGTAATTGTCAACAAAAACATTTTATTTGTAACAATTTGTTACGAGTTTTGTAATGGTAATGAATTGCTGGTTGTTGTATATAATGTTGACTTGTAACTCATTGCGTGATATGGTGTTACGTACTCGTTCGGGATATGATGTGTTGCGAATGGCACGCATATTGCTTATATCTTTACAAGTTGTGTATATTTTCGTATGTAAACGGATTTGAGGTAAAGTTGATATGTGTAAAAAAGACAAGAGCTTGTGGGCATTTTTTTGCCTGATTTTCATTTTTTCAATTCTTACATTTGCCGACATCTGGCAGGATACAAATACATCTGATTTTTCAGCAGGCTTAGTGCTTGGCACATCGGTCGTAAACGATTCAGTAGAGATTGGTTTAAAAACGGATTGGTGGGATGCTGCGGAAGGCTGGTGGAATGTTGAAATTCCAGGCGCGGCATGGTGGGATACTGATTGGCAATACCGCCGGGCAGTGAACATTAACAACGCCGGTGCATCGGCGCTTTCGGATTATCAGGTTAAGGTCACAAATCCGGTATATGATGAAACCGGTTCGGCAGGAAGCTGGCATTTTGAAGAAGGCGCCGGCACAACAGCCATGGACATGAGCGGCAATTGCAATAACGGTACGCTGACTAACGGCCCGGCATGGTCAACGAGCGGCAAATTTGGAAACGCGCTTTCGTTTGACGGTACGAATGATTATGTTGACGTTTCTGACAGCATAAGCCAAAGGCCCGCTGACAAATTAACCTTAGAAGCATGGGTTTACTATGCGGATTATGCCGGCTCTACCTACAGACATGTCATTGTAAAAACCATTTCTTCAGGCGCTTCACCGGCCCTGAATCCGTATGGTCTATGGATAAACAGCGGTCAGAATCTGATTAAATTCGGCATTTATACTTCAGGTGGCTGGACCGAATTTGGAACTGACGCAATTGCATACAAAAATCAATGGGCTCATATAACTGCGACTTACGATGGAAGCGCAATGAGAATATACGTCAACGGCAATGAGAAAACAAGCACTGCAAAAACCGGTAATATTGACTATCGCACACCGGGCGAACTTTATATTGGCGCTGATGATGATGACAACAACGGCACTGCCGACTATTTCTGGAACGGTATTATAGATGAAGTGCATGTCTACAGCCGCGCCCTTTCTGCGGACGAAATAGCCTCTCGCTACCAGTCAAAGGCGAAATTGAATTATGACGATATCCGTTTTTGTAATTCCGCGGGAGTTGAATTGCCGCACTGGATGGAAAAGGACGGCGCTTTCTGGGTAAATGTCACGGGTGCAGACAGTATTCCTGTCGGGGCATCTGCAATTTACGCGTACTACGGCAATTCAGGCGCGGTTTCGTTATCCAACGGCAACAATGCCTTTGAATTTTTTGACGATTTCAACAGCGGTTTTGACGCGAATAAATGGGGCGTTTCAGGCGGCGCAGGTTCTACTGTTTCAGGCGGCAAATTAAATACGCAGGGTACAGCAGAAGGTATGCTTTATTCCAAATGGTATCCTGCAAGCGGTAAGGGCGTTTTTGAATTCAAGGTTGGCGGCACGGGCTACACGGCTTTTTCGTGGGTATTAGGCCAGCAGGGCGGCCCAACAAGCAACTGCATCCTTGATATACCATTATTTATGAACAGTTCATATTATTATTCCGGCGGTTGGATCGGCGGCGCAGGGCATTCGGCGGTAACTTTTGCAACAGGCGACGCATTTAAAATATCTTATGAAGCTGGCAGTCCTTCCTGGAGCGTTTACAAAAACACTGTCCTGCAATATACGGCAACCCAGACCGTAAACTACCCGTCTCTGGGCATAGGCTTCAGGACGTACAGTACCAACGAATATGAAATCATTGATTATCTGTTTGTCCGCAAGTACGCCGCGGTTGAACCAATAGCCTCGGTTGATTCCGAAATGCCGCAGAACTATGGATGGCAATACCGTAAACAACTTATAATAGACAACAAGGGCTCTGCTTTGTCGGATTATCAGGTAAAGATTGAGAATCCCGTTTGGAGCGAGGCCGGCTTGATGGGGTCATGGCATTTTGAAGAGGCGGCGGGCACGATTTCCGGCACGGTTGACGATATGTCCGGCCTGCATAACGACGGTACATTGAACGGTTTTTCAAATCCTTCCGGCATTACAAGTGCAGGCAAATTCGGCAACGCTGTAAGCCTTGACGGTACCGGTGACTATATAATAACAAGTCTTGATGTACAATCGAGTGCAATGGCGAGCACTACGTGGGAGGCATGGGTTTATCCGACGAGGCTGAATTATGCGTCCGGGCGCCAGCAGATTTTGACGGACGATGACGGCGGTTATGACAGAGCCGTTCTGATAGAAACAGGCACGTCAAATTTCGGCGTATTTACCGGCAGTGGTTGTTGGCAGGCCGCGTCCGCGAACTTAAATCAGTGGCAGCATATTGCTGTTGTTTTTACGTCCGGCAACATACTCTTTTACAAAAACGGCGTGCAATACAGTTACGGAGGCGCGCCGTCAGGCCAGACATCCGGCAATAAATTGAGCATCGGCTGGAATCAGGCGGTCGGCGAATATTTTCAGGGCATGATTGACGAGGTCAGGATTTATAACCGGGCGCTTTCAACAGGTGAAATCCGGTCTCATTACGATGCAAAGGTAAAACCTAACTATGGTGATATAAGATTTACACGGAATTCAGGAACTGAACTTCCTTATTGGATGGAAAAAGACGGGACTTTCTGGGTGAAGATTTCCGGAACGGAGAGCATCCCGGCCGGTTTATCCCGTATATACGCGTACTACGGCAATTTAAATGCCGCGACAGCGGGCAATGGCGCATTCGTATTTGAATTTTTTGATGATTTCAATGACGGCAACCTGACCGGCTGGTCCGTTGACAGCGGAACCTGGAGCGCGGCAAATAGATACGCCGAAGGTATCAGTAATGCCGCGAATAATTTCCTCAGGGCATCCGGTTTTGTACCGCCGGCGGATTACGTCGCGGAATACGCCGGTTACTCGGCAACCGGTATGGACGGCGGCGTCGCGTTCAGATACCAGAATTCAGATAACACCTATGCGAGCATCTGCAGGAATGCCAATAACGATTCAGGCATTTATCAGAAAAACACCGCGGCGTGGATACAAAAGTCAATGAGCGCGTTTACATTGAACGATAACTTCTGGGTGAAAAATAAATTCGTGATGAGCGGAAACGCCTTTACTACAAGCGCGGCATATTACCAAAGCGGGACCACGGTTACTGCCGTGAATTCGTGGACTGACCCGTCGCCGGCCTGGACAAGCGGCAGTTTCGCATTGTATGACTATACCACCAGCAGTGGAAGAATAGACGATGTCTTTGTGCGTAAGTACACGGTAACAGAGCCGGTTGTTTATGCCGGATACGAAACAAACTTCTCGTCTGCATGGACAAAAAGGAAACAGATTACGCTGACAAACGGCGGTTCGGTGCTTTCGGATTACCAGTTGAAAGTGGAAAATCCGGTTTTTGACGAGACTGGGCTTATGGGTTCGTGGCATTTTGAAGAGGGAGTTGGCACGATATACGGCACAATTGCCGATACGAGCGGCCAGGGAAGAAGCGGCACCCTGAGCAACTTCGCCAGTCCAAACGGCATAGTTACCGGCGGTAAAGCAGGCAACGCGTTGAGTCTTGACGGCTCAAATGACGCGGTTACCGCAGGCAATCTCGGCAGTTTTCCGGCGCAAGGTACGATTGAATTCTGGATAAATTCGTCTGAGATAATAAATTACAGGAACCCGCTGACGACAAGCAATAACGGCAACGCAGGCATAAGATTTGAAGAAGATACCGCGGGAACTTTCAGGGTTATAACGGGAAACGATGTGGGCACGTGTGATTACAGAGATTATTTTTCTTCCGCCATACAGCCGAATACGTGGTATCATATCGTCTATGCGTGGGATTCCTCGGCAAATACCGAAGCCGGATACCTGAACGGTACGCAGGTATTTGATGGCGCGCATACGCTTTGGCCTACGTCAATACCGAATTTTATGATAGGCGTTGGATTCGCTTCTTCAGCGGAAAGGTATTGGAAAGGGCTTATTGATGAGGTGCGCATATACGGCAGGATCCTGCTTGATACCGAAATTGCCGCGCATTACCAGGCAATAAACCCGAAATCAAATTACGGCGATTTACGGTTTGCGAATAATGCCGGATTGAACCTGCCTTATTATATGGAAAAAGACGGGACATTCTGGGTAAAAGTCATCGGTTCAAACAGCATACCCGCGGGGCAATCCGATATATATTTATACTATAACAATATAAGCGCGTCTAATGACGGCAGGCAGGATTATTTCACGATTTTACCGGGAACGCCTGTTTCCGCAGGGAAAACCTATACAAAGACTCCTGCTCCATCCGGTTCCTATCCTGACGACGGCAATGCGCAGTTGACTAATGGTTTGACAAGGGAAAATCTCTATAGCGGCACTGAAGCCACAGTGGGATGGGATAATATTGACCCTGTAGTCAGGATTGATTTGGGCTCTGTTTACCAGATATGGCAATACAAGTATTACTTCGGCGGCGGCGGGGCAGGCGGGATTAAGTTTCCAAACCAGATTGCAATCAGTGCGTCTCTTGATGATGTCGGTTTCAATCCCGTTGTAACAGGAAGCGGATATGCGGACACGGAAAAATGGATAACGCTTTCTTCCGCGCCCGTAAGCGCGAGATACGTAAAATTCACTATAACAAGAAATACAGCGACGCCGTGCTGGACTATGGCAGGCGAATTCGAAGTTTACGAGGACATATCACAGCCGGGCGCGCCGGCAGTCGCTGTAGGCGCGGTACAGGACCAGTACAATACTTCCGGCACGTTTACCTCCGCTGTCAAAGATACCGGTTCCGATAATACCAATATAAATTCCGTTGCGTGGTCTGCTTCCGGCGCAGGAACTATATCCATGCAGGTCCGCGCGAGTAACGTAAATTCAGGATGGACAGACGTCTCGCCGGTGTGGGAAGACGTTACGACTAATCCGGATTCAAGCATTGCCGCGACAGGCCGTTATATCCAGTATAAGGCAACATTTACAGGGAGCGGCGCGTCCGCAGAACCCGTTCTCGCGGATGTCGCAGTCACGTATACAATGCCGATCGTTCCTCCGGCGAATTCAGTCTTATGCGATAAACTCGTCAATACGTGGTATTCAACATCCGTATTCACATTTGCCAACACGACCGGTTTCGGCGCGCAGATAGATAAATATTACTACGCCTGGGACAATACTTCTTCCCATATCTTTACATTGACGGAATCCGAGTGGAACTCCTCAACTCCTCAACTCCAAAATTCAGCAACCTCGGACGGTTTATGGTATTTTCATTATCTGCCGTATTCTTCTACGGATACTCCCGGGCCAGCGCAGAATTTAGGGCCGTTTAAATACGACAATACATCGCCTGCCGCAACAGCGCTTTTGTTGCCGTCCAATAACGAATTTATTTCTTCCGCAACCGCGTCTTTTTCCTGGAGCAGTGTGCCTGACCTGAGCGGCGTGACATACACGTTGCAGATTGACAATTATCCGGGATTCAGTTCGCCGATAGTCAATAAGGCCGGCATAGCAGATGCGGCATATTCGCTGTCGGGAACGGGCAATGAGGTTTTAGCCGGCAGCAGCACATATTACTGGCGCGTAACGGCCGTTGACGGCGCAGGCAACAGTATGGATTCCGCTAACAGGAAATTTACAACGGCTTCAACGCTTCCGCAAATCCTGAACGAATCCACCGGCGAGGCGTACACTTCAATACAGGATGCGCTTGACAACGCATTTGACGGCGATTCTCTGATTGTAAATGATACGGTTTCTTATAATGAAAATATAATTATTACAAACAATGTTACGCTGTCCAGCGCAGTCATCTCACCCGCGTCCGGGTTTGCCGTGACAGGCCAGGGCATTGCGGGCGGCGAAGTGTTGAGAAACTGCGTTATAACCTCAGGCGGTATTTCCAGTCTCGCGCTCGGCGAAAATCTTACGCTCTATAATCCGGACCCGGCGGAAACGCTTGTGATACAGGATTCACATCTGATAAACTGTCTTATAGAACTCGGCGCGGAAATTACGAATTGCACGCTGGAAAACTGTGACCTTGAAGTTACGTCCGCATATTTTGCCGATGCGGTCGCATGGGATTTTCATCTGACGAGTGCGGCCGTGAACGCGATAGACAAAGGGAAAAACCTGAGTTCCGAATTTATGGACGACAAGGACGGCACAGGCAGGGGCGTTGACGTGCTGGATATGGACAATTTTGATTCAGGCAGTTGGGACATAGGCGCGTATGAATTCGTCCTGACCAGCGGTTATATTGACAACAACGACGGTACCGGCGGTGATACCGGAGGGTCTTCGGATTATTCCTTTATACTGGTTGAACCGGGGTCATTGAATTTCTACAGCATAGGTTCTTCCTCAGCGCTTACGCAGGAATTTGCGGTTACAGGCGCCGGGACGTTTGATTTCAATTGGAGCTTAAGCGAAGACATGGATTGGCTGTCTCTAAATGCGCTTTCAGGTTCAACTACAGCGGCTGTAAACATGCAGGCTGCGGTGGACATAACCGGACTGGCTGAAGGTGCTTATACGGGTTCCATAACGGTGACGGCGCCGGGCGCGGAGAACAGCCCGCTTTCCATATCGGTGACGCTTACCATAGAATCAGAAGAATACGCCCTGATAGCCGTTAACAAGACAGGATTGACTTTCTTTGCGGATTACGGGCAGGCCGATTTGGTTACGGAAGGATTAACAATTTCCAAAAACAGCGGTATTGATTTTAACTGGACTGTTTCTGATAATGCCGCATGGTTGTTCGTAACGCCGTCATCAGGCACGAGTCAGTCCCCTGAGGATGTTAGTGTAATCATAGATCCTTCAGGACTGACAGCGGGCGTGCATACGGCGAATATTACAATAACAGCGCTGGACGCGGTGAACAGCCCGTTCACTGTTTCTGTCGGCGTAGTAATACTGGAGTCCGGATCAGGCAGTGATTCCACGCAGGGCGGTTCTACTTCAGGAAATACATCCGCGGATAATTCAACTGGCGGCGGCAATACGGGAGGGGGCGCGGCAAGCGTCCCAACGGGCATAGGAATGCCGTCTAAACCCATGCCACAATCCCCGGCTAACGGTATGACAGACGTGTTCCCGGCGCCGGTTCTCGGATGGGCCGGTACGGGTGCTTCCAATACGACATATTGGCTGCAGTTGGGCGAAGACGCGGATTTTAATCAAATGCTCGTAAGCAAAATGATGAATGCCACGATATACCAAACCTCCGGCGTCCAATACGGGAAGGTTTATTACTGGCGCGTGAAAGCATTGAATGGCTCGGGCGAGAGCGATTGGTCGGATGCTTCCTGGTTCCAGATGAAAAGCGGCGGCGAAGCAACAAATGACAGCGGCAAGGTTTCCGGTTGTTTTTTAAAGAGATTAACATTCAGAAAATGAGGAAAAGAAGTATGAAAAAAGCAATTGCGGTTTCGTTACAATTAGTACTGGGTATTTTGCTATGCGGCGATTCTTACGCGTGGTGTCCCAGCGGCGCGGGCAATAAATTAGTCCGCGGGCTCCCGGGGTACGCAGAAAGCCCCAGCGCCCAACAGGCCGAGGTGCAGTCGGGTTCTGCGAAGGGGCTCTGGGAGACGTGGTGGGATGCAAATAAGGACAGATATCTTGATTGTAAAAAACCTTTCCCAAGGGAAGTTCTTGAGGTGAAAGCGGATGGCAGTGCGACGGAAAGCACGGAAATGGGCGTGTTGAAAAATCTTTTTGAACAGGCCCTGAAGGACGGCGATTTTAATATACGACTTGCCGCCGCCATAGCCATCGGCCGCACGGGCGATAACAGCTATGCGCCTGGGCTCAGGGCTAATCTCGCGGATCCCGAACGCGAGGTCAGTGATTCAACAATGCTCGCATTGGGAATGATAAAAGACCTTGATTCCATCCAGAAAATATCGGCAAAATTGATTGATGCCAGAGGCCATGAAGTGACACGCGGCTTTGCGGCCTACGCTTTGGGATATATGAAGGATGATAAGGCAGTTGAAATTCTTAAGAAAACGATCGAAACCGGTTCTGAAGATCCGCAGACCATGTGGGCATGCACGATTTCCCTTGGGCTGATGGGAAACCAATCATTGGTTCCTTACGCGGGAAACATTTTAATACCCAAACAAAACAAAAAGGAAGACTCTACGCAGAAGGCCTATGCGGCCCTTGCCCTGGGCAGGCTCGGAGGCGAAGATGCCGCGAAATTGCTCATCAAGGCCGCAGAAAAGGAAAAGGACATTGAGGTATTAAGAGCTATAGCGATAGCCCTTGGAATGACGGAAAGCCCGGAGGCGAAAGCCACGTTGGTCAATATGATAACAAAAGGCAAAGACGACCTTGAAAAGGGCTTTGCCGTAATAGCTCTTGCGCAGACAAAAGCGGACGGGGCTTACGAAGAAATCCTGGAATGCGCGAATTACAAAAAATCAGATGACGTAAAGGGATTCGGCATAATAGCATTTGGAGTTCTTGGCGATTCAAGGGCAGTGCCCGAATTAAGGAAGGTGCTTGCGGACAAGCGCGCGTCGGAGCCCGTAAAAAGCGCCGCGTTGACGGCGCTTGGTATGTTAAAAGCAAAGGAAGCGATAAAGGATTTGCTGGATATCGCAAAATCCGTAAAAGAGAGCGAGACAAAGCGCGCCTATTCCGTAATCGCCCTCGGCATGATCGGCGACGAAATCGTGGCGCCTGAGATTGACGGGCTGTTCAAAGATTCGGGAAAGACGCTTAATCTTTACAGAGACTGCTGTTACGCCCTGTCCATGTTAGGGCGGCATAAGGAAGTCCTTGGCAAGATGTACGAAGATTACGAGAAAGGCAGTGCGGATATAAAGCAGATAGTGGTTAATGTGTTGGGCAGGATAGGGGATAAGGGCACGGTTGCATTTCTGAAAAACAAGTACGAAAAAGAAACCAATAAGACTATGCGATTGTTTTTTGTATCATCGTTCGGATACCTTGCGGACCCGAACAGGATTACGACGTTGAGGGAATTAACGGCTGACAATAATTATAAGATAACGTTTTTAAGCATAGACCACGTGCGGCAGATACCATGAGATTTAAGATGTAAGATTTCAGATTTAAGATTTTGGATGTAAGATATTAGATTTAGGATTTGCCGGTTACAGAGGAACACAACACATACACATATACAACTTCCTCTATACACGCACGCGCGGGGTTTCGGAAATATTCCGCCCCACTGTATAGAGGACATGAGCAGGGCAGTTTTCCACAAGACTGCTCTGCATTTTTTAGTACTGCCTCAGTCAAGGTGGCATTTTAACATAGTAGTTATAATAGAAAAAACATATAGCGTATAATAGCCCAGCCATTTATGGCTGGGTTTGTATGTCAAAAGCCTGATACTTACGCCATTCATGGCGTTATATTAA
>JACRIJ010000066.1 GCA_016220095.1 Planctomycetota bacterium
GTGTCCCAGTTAGCCGCATTCTATTATAAGTATTCACACAAGGAAAATCTATCTAAATTTCACCGGCCCGCGAAAGCCCTGTTAAAAGCACTGATAAGCCCCCCTATCCACCTTTTCTATTTCTGCTTTTATTCATCGCTGTTTGAACGCTGTTTTTCTTGCTTTAAACCCTCCAAATTATTATAACTAAAATCTTAATATCTGCAATCTGTTATCTGTAATCTTTAATCTGTAATCTGTAATCTGTAATCCTATTGAAAGGCTTTTACTGCTATGAACAACATTCTGAAAAAATTGGCCTTTGGGGTGTTGATTCTGAGTTGCACTTTCGGTTACGTTTACGCGCAATCGCACACTTCGCCTGCGCCGGTTGAGGCAGGCAATACAGCCGGCGGCGGCGAGGCTTCGATGAACGCCGTTGCTCATAGCGAATCCATCGGCAGTGTTTTACCATTATGGAGCGTAGTACCGTTTGCGTTGATTCTGCTGGCGATAGCTGTCCTGCCTTTGTCTTTCAACCACTGGTGGGAAAAGAACCGCAATAAAGCAATAATAGCGGCGGCATTATCAATTCCCGTGATTATTTATCTGCTGTGCGTCGCAAAACCCACGGGGTTTCACGGGTACAGTTTTACGGCATTGACCGGCGCGACGATTGTGATGGAACATTCGCATCCTTTGATTCACACAATGCTGGAGTATGTTTCGTTCATAATCCTGTTAGGTTCGTTGTTTGTAATTTCCGGCGGGATACTTATTAAAGGTTCGTTTGCCGGAACGCCGCTCGTTAATACGGTTTTTCTTGCCATAGGCGCAGTGCTTGCGAGTTTCATCGGCACTACGGGGGCGTCAATGGTTTTGATAAGGCCGTTGATACGGGCGAACAGCCGCAGGAGAGACAAGGCGCATATAATCGTATTTTTCATTTTCGTAGTAAGCAACATTGGCGGACTTCTTACACCTTTGGGAGATCCGCCGTTATTCCTGGGATTCTTAAAAGGGGTGCCTTTTGATTGGACGTTAAAATTATGGCCGCAATGGGCGTTTACTAACGGCATCCTGCTGGTTGTATTCAATATGCTGGACCAGTACAAATTCAACAAAGAGGATATTGCCACGCCCGGCGCGTTGACCGAGGATGTCCAGCCTACGGTGGCGCAGAGGCTGAAAATTGAAGGCAAAAGAAACATCCTGTTCCTTGCAGGCGTCGTATGCGCCGTGTATTTCAGCGGGTCATTGAACTGGGCCTGGGGCATGCAGGAGGCTGTTATGATTTCCATGGCAGTTGCCTCGGTAATTGCCACCAGGAAGGAAGTGCGCCAGGGCAACGCGTTCACGTACAGCCCGATAATTGAAGTGGCGGTATTATTCGCGGGGATATTCATTACAATGATACCGGCGCTGCTCATATTGAACGCAAGAGGCAGTGAACTCGGGTTGAAAGCAACCTGGCATTTCTTCTGGGGTTCGGGAGCGCTTTCCAGTTTCCTTGACAATGCGCCCACATATCTGACATTTACGGCAACGGCGAGCGGCATTCTCGGCATTGACGTAAGCGCGAACGAAGCGAGTTACGTAGGCAAGATGCTAATGGATCACAGAGGCATATTAATGCTTCAGGCGATTTCCTGCGGCGCGGTTTTTATGGGCGCGAATACATATATCGGCAACGGTCCGAATTTTATGGTAAAGGCCGTATCCGAAGAGAACGGCGTCAAGATGCCGTCGTTTTTCGGATATATGGCGTATTCCATCTGCATATTGATACCGATATTTGTGTTGGTAACGTTTGTATTCTTCAGGAATTGAAATAAAACAACGTTTTAGCCGCGAAGGCGCGAAAGACGGGCAGATTCGCCGTAGCGGTACTGCGAACCGCAGTGTTCCTGCGTTTCCTGCGAGCGTAGCGATCCTGCGATAATTAAGGCGTATAATATGGATTTACCCATAATTGAATGGTACGAGATGCTATTGCGGCTGGGATTTGCCACTGCCATGGGATTCGTCATAGGATTTGAGCGCGAGCGGCACAATCAGCCTGCGGGCCTGCGCACGCACATAATAGTTTGCGTGGGTTCGGCGCTGATGATGATTGTATCCTATGATTTAGGCAGGCTGGGGCACAACACCGATCCTACGAGGATAGCCGCGCAGGTTGTGAGCGGCATAGGATTTCTCGGGGCCGGCGCCATACTGCGTTTCGGCACTTCCATAAGGGGCCTTACGACGGCCGCGTGTTTATGGACAATCGCGGGCGTTGGGCTTGCCGCAGGCGCCGGGCTGTATCTGCCGGCCGCGGCCGCGACATTGATTGTTTTCTTTACAATTACGCTTTTTGACAAGTTAGAAAAAATCATTGTTACCGGCAAATATATCAAGAGGGTGATAGTCGTGGCAAAGGATAAGACCGGCATTATCGGCAGGGTGGAAGACGTACTGCAGAAATTCAACATTGAAATAAAGCAGATCGGCATAAACATGATACTGGTTGACAACAAGGTGCAGGTTTCAGCGGTAGTCAAGATACCTGATAACATAAATATGGACGCGTTGGATAAGGCCGTTTCCGCGATTGACGGGGTAGAGCAGTTTGAAGTGGACTAA
>JACRIJ010000068.1 GCA_016220095.1 Planctomycetota bacterium
CGGAGCATAATATACTTGGCATTTATAGCCAGCGCTAAGGTAGCCGCAACCTTTAGGTTGCGCTGTAATACTGGATTCTAAGCGCAGGCTAAAGCCTGCGGCTACCTTCAAATGTCAAGTATATTATGCTCTCCGTAGTAACTCCTTAACCCTTAAAACTCCTTAACTCTAAAACTCTACAACCCGTCGTTAAATTTATAACCTACTCCCCTGACAGTTTCAACGATATTCTTATTCCTGCCGAGTTTTTTTCGCAATGACGCTATATGGACGTCAATCGTCCTGTCAATCACCACCGCGTCGTCGCCCCTGCCGGCAGAAATCAGGTCGTCCCTTGTGACTACCCTGCCGGGCCGGTTCGCCAGATGCCACAGCAAATTGAATTCCGTATTGGTCAATTCAATTTTCCTGCCGTTGCATAAAACCGCCCTGCCGGCATAGTCAATTATAAGCCCGCAGGTTTTCAGGATTTCATTTTTCCCCACGGCTTCAAACCTTCTCAAAACAGCCTTCACCCTTGCGGCAAGCTCCCGCGGGCTAAACGGTTTGGTTATATAATCATCCGCGCCGAGTTCCAGTCCGAGCACCTTGTCGGTTTCCTGCGCGCGCGCCGTGAGCATTATCACCGGAATATGCGCCGTATCGGCATCAGATTTCAGTTTCTTGCATACATCCAGGCCGTCTATCCCGGGTAGCATGATGTCCAACAAAACAATATCGGGTTTTTGCTTTTTTGCTGTAGCTAATCCCTGTATGCCGTCACTCGCGCCCAGAACCAGATAGCCGTCGCGGGACAGGTTGTGGTCAACCAGTTTTATTAAATCTTTCTCATCGTCAATCACCAGTATTGTCTTCATTCCCTTTGTTTTTCCTCATGGTGGTGCCGGACATCCCTTCCCTGCACCATATAAATAACTTCTTCCGCTATATTCGTTGAATGGTCTGCTATTCTTTCAAGATTTCTCGCGATAAGTATCAAGGAAAGCGCCCGCTGGATCGTCTGCGGATCGGACATCATATAGGTAAGCAATTCGCGGAATATCTGGTCCTTGAATGCATCCACCTTGTCGTCGGTATTAAGCACCTCCTGCGCCTTTGCCGTATCGCGCTGGACATACGCATCCAGGCTGTCCCTTACCATCCGCTGTACGATATCCGCCATAATCGGCATATCTACCAGCGGTTTCAACTGCGGGTATTTTAGCAGAAAAACCGTATTTTCGCAAATATTAATTGCCTGGTCGGCGATGCGTTCAAGCTCGCCGTTTATCTTGGACGCGGCTATAAGAAAACGCAGGTCCGCTGCCACCGGCTGCATGCGCGCTATCAGCGCCACTATATCCTCGTCTATCTCCACCTGAAGGTTATTAACGTCTTTTTCCCTCCTGTTGACTTCTTCAATAGGCGAAGCCTCTCTGAACACCAGTACCTTTACTGATATCCTAATCATCTCTTCCGCAAGCGCCGCCATGCGTATAAGTTTCTCGTTCAGCGAAACAAGTTCCTTGTCAAAATGACGTTCCATTTTTTTATCTCCTAATTTATAAAGCAACACACCCTGTACCAAGCGCTTCGCTTTGGTACAGGGCAAAGCCGCGACCGAAGGGAGTCCCGCCGCAGTCCCGCCCGAAGTGGCGGGATAAGGCGCAACCAAAACGACTACGACTATTTGCCACAGAGACCACAGAGTACACAGAGATTAACGACAATTTTTAAGCGCGTACAAAAGTCAATGGCTGTATTGCCTGCAAACTGTCACCAAATGCTCATCTTCGGTTTTGACGGGATGGCCAGCTTGACAAGGTCGTCATCGCTCTCTGAGTCCTCTGCGCCTCTGTGGCTAAATCCGTATCGCCGTTTCGTTATTCAGTCGTTTAATCTTCTACGCAATATACCTGCCTGCGCGGCTTGTCCTCCATTTTTCATTTTCCATCTTTCATTTTTCGTTATATTATCCGAATCTCCCGGTTATATAATCCTCAGTCCGTTTATCCTTAGGATTAGTGAACAGCTTGTCCGTACCGCCGAACTCCACCAATTCGCCCAGCAGGAAATATCCGGTATAATCGGAAACTCTTACGGCCTGCTGCATATTGTGGGTGACAATTATTATCGCATATTTCTTTTTGAGTTCGCGCATAAGTTCCTCTATGCCGGCGGTTGACTGCGGGTCCAACGTGGAACACGGTTCATCCATAAGCACGACTTCCGATTTTGCCGCGATAAGCCGCGCGATGCACAGGCGCTGTTTCTGCTCCAGGGACAAACTAAGAGCGGATTTGTGAAGCTTATCTTTCAATTCGTCCCACAGGAGCACCGCCTTCAAACTCTCTTCTACAATCTCATCAAGCCCGCTCCTGGGCGTTGACGGGGAATGTATCTTCTCCGCGAAAACGATATTTTTATAAATGGACAACGGGAACGGATTCGGCCTCTGAAAAACCATGCCGACCTTCCTGCGCAGGCTTACCAGATCGCATTTCGGACTCAGGATATTTCCGTTGTCAAAAAGCACTTCTCCGGATGTACGGACGTCTTCAACGAGGTCATTCATCCTGTTAAGAACCCTTAACAGTGTGGATTTTCCGCATCCTGAAGGCCCTATAATCGCCGTAATCTTCCTGTCTTCAAAGGCGGCATTGACATCCTTCAAGGCATGAAAATCAGCATACCATAAATTAAGATTTTTAATAAGTATTTTCTGCATTAGCCGAATTTCCCCATTATATAATCTCCGGTCCGCTTATCCGACGGAGCTGTAAAAATTTTATCCGTCTTGTCTATTTCAACCATATCGCCCATGAGGAAAAACGCAGTCCTGTCACCTACCCGGGCGGCCTGTTTAACGTTATTGGTCACCAGAACTATCGTATAAACGGATTTCAATTTAAGCATCGCCTCCTCTATGGCGGCAGTTGAAATCGGGTCAAGCCCAGAACACGGCTCGTCAAACAGAATAACCTCCGGCTCCACAGCCAAAGTCCTCGCAATACATAGCCTCTGTTGCTGGCCGCCGGACAACTTAAAAGCCGATTCGCCGAGCCGGTCTTTCACTTCATCCCAGATATATGCCTGCTTCAGAGCTTTTTCCACGGCTTCACGAACGGCCTGTTTGCTCTTCCCGCCGTGCATTCTTATGCCGTAAGCCGCATTGTCAAATATGGAAAGCGGCAGGGGTAAAGGCAATGCGAAAACCATGCCTACCCGTTTGCGCAATGCCTCGGCGCTTATCGCATTGATCGGCGTTCCATCAAGTTCAACCGTACCGCTCATTATTGCCGCGCGCTCAAGCTCGTTCATACGGTTGAGCGTCCTTAAAAAAGTGGTCTTGCCGCTGTTTGAAGGCCCTATAATAGCAAGTATTTCATTGGCATTTACCCGTATGGTAATGCCCTTTAACGCGTTGAACGCGCCAAACCTGACACTTAAATTCCTGACGTCAAATTTCACCATTTTTTTTTCTTCCTGAATTTTGAACGCACGATGATTGCGACAAGGTTGACGAATAAGACCAGTATCAGCAATACCAAAGCCGTTCCGTATCTTATTTTTTCGTCCACATTAGGCACCTGCGTGGAAATAACGTAAAGATGATACGGCAAAGCCATAGCCTGGTCAAAAATGGAACCCGGAAGATGCGGCAGATAAAAAGCGGCTACGGTAAAGAGAATAGGCGCCGTTTCCCCGGCCGCCCTGCCTATTTCAAGTATCGTGCCGGTCATAATGCCCGGAATGGCGTTCGGCAGAACTATGTGCCTTATGGTCTGCCATTTGCTCGCGCCTAAAGACAAACTCACTTCCCGGAACGAATGCGGCACGCTCTCCAATGCCACCCGTGAAGCGGCTATTATAATAGGGAGAACCATGATTCCCAGCGTCAACGAACCCGCGATAATTGACGACCCGAATTTCAGGAATACCACGAACAGGGACAGGCCGAAAAGCCCGAATATTACGGAAGGAACTCCGGACAGGTTGACAATAGCCAGTTTTATAATCCTTGTCAGGAGGTTATCCCTGGCGTATTCGCTCAGGTAAATCGCGGCCATGACCCCTATCAGCAGGGCAAAAAGAACCGCGCCCGCAACCAGACATATCGTGCCGACAATAGCCGGCCAGATGCCGCCGGCGCGCATGCCGTCCTTCGGCATGTCAAAAATAAAGCTCCAGCTTATTGCGGGTAATCCTTTAACTACAATAATGACTACTATGAGCCCTACCGGCAGGATTATCAGCAGTGTCGCCAGCAATAAGAAAAAAAATGCGATTTTTTGTGTCGTTTTGGAATTCTTCATCGTCTTTCTTTTCTGTGAAGGAACAAATCAGCGGTTAAATTGATTATAAAACTTATAATAAAAAGAATAAGCCCGATGGCAAACAACGCGAAATAATGTTCACTGCCCACGACAGCCTCTCCCATTTCCGCGGCTATGGTTGCCGTCAGGGTTCTTACGGGTTGTAAAAAACCGTCCGGGATTTTCGCGGCATTGCCTGTAATCATCATAACCGCCATGGTCTCGCCGATTACCCTGCCGATGCCGAGCATTACTGCGGCGAGAATCCCCGGGGAAGCCGCCGGCAGTATTACTCTCCAGATAGTCTGCCAATGCGTAGCCCCAAGCGCGAACGCGCCTTCCTTGTAACTTTTGGGAACCGCATAAAGAGCGTCCTCAGCAATGGAAACTATCGTCGGCATAGCCATAAACGCAAGCATGATTGAACCGGACAAGGCCGTCAATCCGGTAGGCAGGTTGAAAACGCTTTTTATCAGCGGCGATAACGTTACCATCCCTATAAAACCGAGGACTACGCTGGGAATTGCCGCAAGCAGTTCAATGCCGGCTTTCAGGATATCTTTAATCCACGACGGCGCTACCTCGGCGATATAAACAGCGCAGGCAACGCCGATGGGAATTGATATAATTGCGGCGCCAAGCGTCACCAGCAAAGAACCGCAAATCAACGGAAGTATCCCAAGCTGTGGCGGCTCGGAAATAGGATACCACTTTTTACCTGAAACGAATTCGTACGGGCCAATGTCTTTAAAAAGCGACAGACCCTCGTTAAGCAGGAACAGCAGGATAAGCACGACAAATATTATAGACGCCACCCCGCAAAGCAGTATCAGTTTTTCAATAATGAATTCTTTGATTTTACGCATATTTTTTTAACAAACGAGAATGAAGAATGACGTCACGTCCGTCGTCCCCTCGCTACTCGCTACTACGTCAGTCCTTCATTCTTCATTTTTCCTTCTTCCTCCTTCGTTTTGACAGGGACATGACGAGACTTTCAGGAGACTTACGACTGACGAAACGACGGACTCCAGACTCTTGATTTAGGACTCAAGATACGTGACCCGTTTCCCGTGGCCCGTTTAAACGGGAACCGGGCAACGGGAACCGGACAACGTCCTTCATTCTCCATTTTTCATTTTTTCTCTTCGTTCGGTAAGACCGGAACGAAGTCCGTTTTCAGAACGATATCCTGCCCTTCTTTGGACAACGCGAAGTCAATGAATTCCTTTACAAGACCGCCGGGCTGTCCGTTTACATAAAGCAATAACGGCCTGGATATGGGGTATTTGCCGTTTATCACGTTTTCAATCGCCGGCGCGACGTATTCGGACTTTTCGTCTTTGGACACGTGGACCGGCTTTTGTTTTTCCGAAATGTAACCCATTCCGTAATAGCCGATGGCATTCTGATTGCCGGCTATTTCATCTGCAATCGCCTGCGAAGAAGAAAGAAGCAGAGCGCCGGGTTCGAACTCTTCCTTGCTGTTCGGATCGCCTTTACGCAATACGTGTTCCTTGAAATAAACGTGCGTACCGGAATTGACTTCGCGCGAAAGCACTACTATTGCCGCGTTATTGCCGCCGACGTCCTTCCAATTCGTTATCCTGCCCGTGAAAATCCCGGCAAGCTGGTCTATAGTGAGATTGGTTACGGGATTTTTCGGATGAACTATCACGGCAAGGCCGTCCATGGCGACCTTTATCTCCTGCGGGCTGACGCCTTTTTGATTAGCAAGTGAAATTTCCTTCTCTTTTATATTCCTTGAACTCATGCAGATGTCACAGGTATTGCTTATCAAGCTGGAAATGCCGGTGCCGGAACCGCCGCCAGTTACGGCAATGCCGGCTTCAGGATGTTTTTTCATAAATGCCTCGGCCCAGGCCTGCCCCAGATTGACCATAGTATCGGAACCTTTTACCTGCAAGGAACCGGAAAACGCGCTTCCGGGATTTGACGCGAAACCGCCTGAATTGTCACTGCCCCTGCCGCAACCGGCGTATAACGCCATACCGAACACTATTGCCATAAAAAATATTTTTTTGTACATAAAAATCTCCTTATTTAACTGTAAACATTACCAAAAGATTGTTAAGAAATTGTTAAGCCCTGATAAAATTACCGTTAAAACCATAAAAAGCGTCTGCCATTACAGGGCAGACGCTTTACCGGACATTCAGGGGAAATATGTCCCGTAATTTTACCCTGCAAAAGTCAGAACTTTGTCGTAAATAAAAAACCCATCTGGTCATTTTCAGGCTCATCCGTTCCCGAACCGACTTTTTCGCCGTTCAGCATATATTCAAACTTCAAGTGAGTATTGTTTGTCAAACGAAAACCGGCGCCTATGGAAACGCGGGTCTGCGAATTAGCGGTTGCTCCGTTTAAGGAAGCGTAAACATCGCTGTCTTCAAAATCCGTGAAACTGTAGCGTGTTCCCAGGTAAATACTGCCGGTAACGTTATAACAGCCTTCAATGAAGGCGTAAGAGCCTTTTCTGTCGGTTACCACGGCGCCGGAAGCATCACCGTCGTCGTCAAACAGTCCGTACGCAAGACGAATAAAAGCCTTGCTGTCCGACCACGCAGGCGCGCCGGGATTCAGCCTGCTCTCCTTGCCCGCGCCGAAATCGTACCTGAGGTCAAACTCAAATATTGATCTCTGCCATTTTTCAGACTTGGCAGGAGCATCCGCAAGGCCTGCGTAAGAAATCTCAGCCTTGCCTGAGCCAAGATCTCCCGAACCGTACCGGCTGACCGACATGTAAAGATCCTTAAGAGGATTCGCGGCAATCTTAAGGCAGAGGGCTTTTGCCTGCTCATTATCAGCGCCGGTTCCGCTGTTTCCGTTTGTCAGGCTTAAAGACCATTTTACCGGAATACCTAAGGAAAGGTCGTCGTATATCTGCATTCCCTCATCGTAACCTTTAACAGCCGCGGAGGAATTTGAAATGACAACGCTTTCAACCGGATTATCCGCCCAGGTTTCTTCGCCTATGTCAACCTTCAAACGCCCGATGCGCAGGGACGGATTAAATTTACTTTCATCGCTTTTCAATGAAGGCGCCATCAGGGCAAAAAAGTTTTTGTAATCCATGTAAAAATAGTCTAAACCTCCGAAGGTTGCGTTGCTCAGGCTCATACGCGTAACTACGGTTACATCCGGGGACATCTGCCAGTTAACGCGCAATTTGACATCCGGCGTCTGGAACGAACCGTCGGAAAACGAACCGTTCTTCCCGCTGTCAAGGTAGCCTGCTGAAAAACGCGAACCCTTGAAATCAACTGAAGGCTTGAATTCCTCCTGCGCCAAGGCCGCCGTCATCTGAAAAATAACGGCAGTCAACGTTAATATGATTGTTTTCTTCATTAAAACCGACTCCTTCTTGAAATAACATTGTTTAATGTAAATTTTAAGTTCCCATGTTTTTCGCGCAAAAGCTTATTGTCATAAAAACCTCCTTCCTGACAATACGCAGTGAGTACTAAATTTATCTGCATTCAACAAACGGATTATATGGAAGAGAGGTTAAGAATAGATAAAAGAATTATTGTGTTTTAATGAAGAAAAAGCAATGCGAAAATCAGTTTGAACAGCGTCCCCCTGCCCCGAATTTGATGGATTTTAAAATAATGCTTTAATGCCAAAGACGCGCTTTTCAAGAAGAACACCGAGGGTTTACATGTTTCTATATACTTCCCGCCTGTGCCTTATATAATGAACTGTTACTGCCCTGATGTGGATATTGACTTCGTAAATAATCCTATAATCCCCTACCTTGAGCCTATACAATCTGTCAGTACCGGACAATTTGATTGCTTGAATTGGAAAAGGGTTATTTTTAAGCATTCAATTTTCATTAATGCCTTACGTACAACAAAACCAGGCATACGACGAATGTCTTTTTCAACTAAAGGCTTAAAACAAATGTTATATGCGCCCATTTCTCTTCAGACGCCTTTTCATTTCATTTAAAGTTATCACCTTTTCCTTGCGTCGCTCTGCAACTACAGCAAGGTCGTGCATATCCTCCATTATCTGCTTATAACGCCGAAGTGAAAGAATTACAGACCTTTTTCTGCCTTTAGCATCTATAACAAACTGTTCGTTTAGAATAGTCATACAAATTTTCTCTAACCTAAATGTCTCATTCTCTATTTAAGTATACTATATAAATATACGAAAATCAAGAAAAAAACTGGGAAACATGTAAGGCGTCAGTAAAGGGTGGAGACAGAAAACAACACTTATATCAAAATCCCCAATGGGCCGGTAGGGACAGAATATCCCGCCACTTCGGGGCGGGACTTCCTCTGGTCGTTATTCTGTCCCTACAAAATGCCGCGGAGGACTTGAAACCCACCCTTTACTGACGGGTTACATATCACTTTATAAATCTTTTGACTTTTTATTCATTTCGTATATAATGCAAATTAGAATCAAATGAATTTGTCGCCTTAAAATCGTGACTCTATTAATCCTTAACAGGGTGAATACATAGATTCACCCCTACTCTGTAACCCTTTAACCCCTTAACTCCATAACCCCGTAACTCCTAAACTCTTTAACTCCGTTTCATGAATTACATCTTTTACCGTAACGTTAAAAACCTCTTCAAGCGCCTGTCGCAGTTAATCCTGCTGACGCTATGTATCGGGATC
The DNA here is from genome assembly GCA_016220095.1 of Planctomycetota bacterium. Classification (GTDB taxonomy): domain Bacteria; phylum Planctomycetota; class MHYJ01; order JACQXL01; family JACRIJ01; genus JACRIJ01. The sequence goes on from JACRIJ010000068.1 coordinate 8,957, forward strand.
CTCGTGTCATTTTATTCCTGCATCACCGCGCCCAAGCCGCTGGACGTAAACACAAAATCCTTTCAGGACATTAAAGAACCCCCATACCTGAAGGTAGTCCTGACCGCGACCCTTAACCAGGAATCCTTTCCGCTGTCTGTCAATTCAAGTTTTTCTATTACCGAACATAACAAGGACGCGCCTATCCTCACAAACGGCTCCATTGCCAATGTTTACATAACGCCGTCACCTAAGGGCCTCATGTTCGGCAATACGCTTATACCACACAACGACTTTGACGTCTGGCCGGATAACGACGGCGCCATCGCGGTCAACGGACGTTCATACCACGGCGGCTTGTGGGTGCATGCACTGCCGGAAAACAAACTTGCCTTCTGCAATATCATTGATATGGAAACGTATCTGCAAAGCGTGGTCGGCAGTGAATTGACGCCGAGTTACCCGCTTCAGGCGCTCATAGCGCAGGCGATCGCCGCACGCACTTACGGGCTTTTTGAAATCAAATCCGCTAAAATTTCAGGCCGGTGGTTTGACCTGCGGGACGATACGGGTTCGCAGGCGTATAACGGCATCTCAAGCGAGACCGTGAAAACCATAGAAGCCGTGGAACAGAGCCGCGGGGTAATACTGATTTATAATGACGGGCTTTTCAAGGCGTTTTATCACAGCACCTGCGGCGGTTACACGGAATCCGTAAAGGACATTTTTAACGAACCTGAAATTCCGCCGCTCAAGGGCAGGAAATGCAATTATTGCGAGATTTCAAAGTTTTACGAATGGAATACCGCCTTATCCAAAGGGGATGTCACGCAGATGCTGTTGAACGCGAAATTGATTCCGGCCGGTTCCGTAAGCAGGATAGAAATCACAGCCACGCTCCCAAGCGGCCGGGCTAATGTATTAAAATTGCATCTCGCCGGCGGCAAGACTGCGGAAAAAAGCGTTTCCGCCGCGGAATTCCGCGCGGCATTAGGAGCGACATACCTTAAGAGCACTTATTTCGTAGTAGAAGATTTGGGAAACGCATTCAGGTTTTACGGCCGCGGCTACGGGCACGGCGCGGGCATGTGCCAGATGGGCGCGGTAGGTATGGCTGAATCCGCCATCTCGGCAATTGATATACTGCAGTATTATTATCCGTTTTCGCAGATGGTCAAAATATACTGACGAAGTAACGAGTAGCGAGTAGTGAATAGCGAGGGACGACGAACGAAACGAAGGAGGAAGAAGGAAAAATGGAGAAGGAAGGACGGACGGGACGAAAGGTAAAATGTGATAGAATGTTAGGTTTCAATATTTCAGCCAAAGATTCTTCCACGCAGGCCCGCACGAGCACTGTGCGCACCGCGCACGGTGATATTCCCACGCCGGTCTTCATGCCCGTCGGCACCCAGGGCTCGGTGAAAACCTTGTCCCCGCAGGACCTTCAAAACGCCGACGCCTCCATCATCCTGGCCAATACCTACCACCTGACTATACGCCCCGGCGAGGAAATAATCAGCAAACTCGGCGGCCTGCATAAATTCATGGGTTGGCCTAAACCCATCCTTACCGACAGCGGCGGCTATCAGGTGTTCTCACTGCCTAAACTTAATAAAGTCACCGATGAGGGCGTGGCATTCCAATCGCATATTGACGGCGCGCCGCTCTTCCTGTCGCCTGAAAGCGTCGTTAAAATCCAGCAAGCCTTTGGCAACGATATCATCATGCCCCTTGACCAGCCGGTCAAATTCCCGGCGGAAAAAGATTCCGCCCGCGCCGCCATGGAACGCTCTATCCTCTGGGCCCAAAGAAGCGCCAAGGTAGAACCACTTGCCGGCCAATACCTGTTCGGTATAGTCCAGGGCAGTACCTACCCCGACCTGCGCAAAGAATGCGCAGAACGACTGACTGAAATCAATTTTCCCGGCTATGCCATCGGCGGCCTGAGCGTAGGCGAACCTAAAGACGTCATGTTTGAAACGCTCGCAGGATTCACAGGATTTCTCCCGCAGGACAAGCCGCGCTACCTCATGGGCGTAGGCACCCCGCGGGATATCATACGGGCAGTTGCGCTCGGAGTGGACATGTTTGACTGCATACTCCCCACAAGGGTCGGCAGGAACGGCTGGGCTTTCACGGACAACGGCATCATCCGCATCAGAAACGCCCAATATAAAGACGACCCGACGCCGATTGATGAAACATGCAATTGCTATTGCTGTAAAACTTTTTCGCGCGGATATCTCAGGCATCTTTGCAACGCTGAAGAAATACTCGGAATTACCATGATTTCCCTGCACAATATAGTTTATTACCAGAACGTCATGGCGCGCATAAGGCAATCCATCATAGAAGGCTCTTTTGGCGAATTTCTCAAAAGGAGCGAACAATGGGAAAAATAAAAGTCCTTCCTTTATTATTGATAAACAAGATCGCCGCGGGCGAGGTCATAGAAAGGCCCGCATCGGTGGTCAAAGAACTCGTTGAAAACGCCATAGACGCTCACGCGGACACTATAGAAATTTTCATAGAAGACGGCGGTAAAAGACTCATACGCATATCCGATAACGGCGACGGCGTCGCTGAAGAAGACATGCCTCTGGCGTTCGCAAGCCACGCCACAAGCAAACTCCTGACGGTTGACGACTTGTTCAATATAAACACACTCGGATTCCGAGGCGAGGCGCTCGCGAGCATCGGTTCAATTTCGCACAGCAAGGTGATTTCCCGCAAAAAAGGCGCTGAAAACGGGCACCAGATGGAAGTTGAAGGCGGAAAAATGGCCGAACCTTCCGCGACAGGCTGTCCCGAAGGAACGACCATAGAAATATCAAACATCTTTTTCAACACCCCGGCCCGGCGGAAATTTCTTTACAGCACCAATGTTGAATTCGGGCACATTCTTGAAGTGTTCACAAGGTTCGCGATATCGTATCCGAAAATAAGGTTTGACATTACGCATAACGGCAATACGGTTTACCAACTGCCTAAGGCAAATTCCGTCGCGGAACGCATAAAATATTTCTTTGGCACTGAGTTGTCGGAAAACCTCCTGTACGCGGAAAAAGACGCCGGCAGTGTAAAAATGCAGGCATACATCGGCAAACCGGCGCTCACGGGAAATTCCGCGAAACGTATTTTTCTGTACGTCAACGGAAGATTCATCAGAGACAGGATGCTTACAAGGGCGATTATGGAAGCGTATAAGGACATCATAGAACCGCGCAAATATCCGTATGTATTCATGTTCCTTGAAATCCCCTCCTCTGAAATTGACGTCAACGTTCATCCCACAAAGATAGAAATCCGCTTCAGGAATATCAGCCGAATATTTGACATGATAGCGGTCGCCCTGCGGGAATGCCTGACAAGCGGCGATTTATCCGCGCCTTTTTCCGCAGCAGGCAGGCCTATGCCGTCGCCGTACACGTCGCGATTCAATCCTTCATTCAGCAACGGGCCGAATTTTCAGCAGGGCGCCGCAAAGGCAATCGTGGATTATTTCATACAAAAAACCGCGCCTGACGGGGTGCCGCCCGCGGGCCAGCCGGACAGCCAAAGGTTAAAGCTTTTCAAGATGGAAACTGCACGTTGCATACAGGTGCACGATTCATACATAATAGAAGAAACCCCGGACGGCATTGTCATAATTGACCAGCACGCCCTGCATGAATCAATACTTTACAACGACCTGAAAACGGACGCGGCAGGACACGGCGTTATGAAACAAAAACTGCTGATTCCCACAATAGTTGAACTGACCGGGCAGGAAGCGGTATTGTATGAAAACATCCGGCCGATACTTGACCGCCTCGGATTTGAAACAGGCGAATTCGGCAAAGGTTCTATTGCCATACAAGCAGTACCGGCGATGTTAAAAGACGTCGACCTCATGGAGTTGATGCATGACATAATGGAAGAGCTCCGCGAAGACCTGCCCAAACAAAAGTCATCTTTACAGGCGCTGGAAGGACTCACGGACAGGGTTATAAAGACGGTCGCCTGCAAAGGCGCTATAAAAGCGGGCAGGAAATTAAATGAACAGGAAATTGAAGCACTGTTAAGGCGCCGCGCCGAAGTGGAACAGTCAGCCGCGTGCGCGCACGGCAGGCCGACAACCCTGAAAATCACCCTGGAACAATTGGAAAAACATTTTCACAGGTAAAGCATTATCATTTTTGCTTAAACATTTACTGACGCCTTGCCATTCGTTTCGTTTTTCATTAATGTAAAAGAGAAAACAGTCCCCTTTCCGAGCTCGCTTTCCGCCCGGACGCGGCCGTTATGCCTGTGAACAATCCTCTGCACCGTAGCAAGCCCTATGCCGGTGCCGGGAAATTCCACGGACGAATGCAGGCGCTGAAACGGAGCGAATAGTTTGTCCGCATACGCCATTTCAAAACCGGCGCCATTATCGCGTACAAAATATGTGACAATGCCGTTATCGCGCGTCGCACCGAATTCTATCCTGGCCTCCGGTACTTTTGAAGTAAACTTCCACGCGTTGCCGAGGAGATTCTCCATGGCTACTTTTAAAAGATTTTCATCACCCTGCACTATCAAGTCCGGAGCAATTATAAATTCCGCCTTGCGGTCCGGCTGTGTTTTTTTGAGTTCTCCGGCAATATCCGCGGCCATTTTGCTCAAATCCACGCTTTTGACGGACATCTCGCCCCGGGTAACCCGTGACAATTTGAGCATGTCGTCAATCAACTGCCCCATTCGCATGGTAGAATTACGTACGCGATTAATGCAATCTCTGCCCTGTTCGCCGACTTTATCTGAATAATCCTCAAGCAATACCGCGCTGAAACCGTCAATGCTCCTCAAAGGCGCGCGCAAATCGTGCGAAACCGAATAGCTGAACGACTCCAGTTCCTTATTGGCCATTTCAAGGCGTGCGTTCCTGTCATTAAGGGTATCGTTCAATCTTTCCGTCTCCTCTTCGGACTGACTGCGGATTACATCCGAAAAATGAAGGGACCTCGCAAACGCCCAGAATATGGGAACAAACAGAACAATATTTGCAACCACGCTCAAAGAAACCCCGGTAGCCGTATCGTACAGCCCCGCGCGCTCCCCCAGAATCCTCAGCCATCCTATCACGAAAGGAACTGCGAACGCAACTGGTATCAGCCGCCTTGCCATGATGCCGCCGGCGCTGTCGGCCGTGAAAATAGACATGAAACCGCGGTTCGGACGCAAAAAAAGCACCGCTATGCATATCAGAAAAAACAAAACCGCGGTATAAGGCGACATCTTTGTAAACTGCGCTATGCTGTAAAACTTTTCCGCGCCATAGATATAGCCCAAAATCGCCAGCAAAGAAATAATACCCTCAACGAGAATAACGCATTGCGCGGGCATATACTTTCCGCGCACTTTCTTATCTATAAGAATAAGTGAAAGGCCTATGAGCAGGAAATTCAGGCCCGTATTCGGCGCCATCCTGCCGGGATGCGAAGTACCGGCGGCGCCTGCGTGGTCTTTGCAGATCAATTCGTCAATATACAGATTCACGCCGGCAATATATTCAATAAGCGACATAAGGCCGAGCAAAGCTATAACCGCGGCCATAACCTTCAATATACGTTTAACAGAACGGCTATCCGCCGCTTTATGATACAGGAGGATGAATATGCCGGACAGCAGGAAACCCGCGGCAGTTATTGATTTCATTTCCACTATGGATGGAGAAGGGGTTCTCAGCGCGGGAATATCAAAAGCCCACCCGAAAAGCGCCAGAGACGCGCCTATGACGATGACAATTCCCATAAACTTCGCAGTTATTGTAAACTTATCCACTATACGCATGTTAACCTGATTTTCCATTTACTGCATACCTCCACTGCCGACCTGATCTTACCGCAAATTTCGTATATTATCCTGTATATTTATACAAAAAGAAACGGGTTTGTAAAGATGTTTTTTTGCAACGGAATTAAACGGATGTTTCTTACAGCAGATTGAAGCTCCCTGTAGCCCTTACAGGGTAAACTCGCTACAGGGAATCTTCGCTCCGTCGCTGAAGTTCTGGAGCGTAAGCGACTCGTCTAAGGAAAACGAATATTGTATTGTGTCCCGACATGTCGGGACAGTGACGATTAAACGGATATCCGAATGCCGGGTGCCGAGTTCCGAGCGCCGGCGCCCGGGACCCAACCCCAAGGATCCGGCACCCTAGACCCGAACGACGTCCTTCATTATTCATTTTTCATTCTTCATACTTCGTATAAATAAGGACTTGACTATACCTGAACGAAACACGACGATTTCTCTGGTTCACGAATACGAGTCCGTACGCCAATCATCAAGTCGCAAATCATCCAGTCACTAAATCATCAAATTTGCTTGACTTCCCCCGAATTGATGCTAAAATCCATATTCAGTTTACTGTTTCCTGTATTCTGTATTCTGTTTTCTGTATTCTTTTCAAGGTTTTCCATGAGCAGTGTAACCAATTTTCAAAAATTCACGCTTGACAACAAAGACAATCTATATGTCTTTCCGACGGACAAATTCAAAACCGTGCACGTAATCCTGCTTTTCCACAGGAACCTCGGCAGGGAAGCCACCCTGAACGCGCTTTTCCCGAACATACTGGAACGGGGTTGCGGGAAATATCCGAACATGCCGTCCATAGCGAAATTCCAGGAATCGCTTTTCAACGCGGACTTCTGCACGGACATCCTTAAGTACGGCGACAGGCAGATTGTCTGCTTTCAGTTAAGCCTCGTAAACGACCGGTTCCTGCCGGGCAAAAAAGGCAATTTCAATAAAGGCATGGATTTCCTGAAAAAGATGATCTATGAACCCCTGACGAAAAACGGCATATTCCTTCAGGATTACTTTGAACAGGAAAAAACAAACCAGTTGAATTATCTGCAGAGTATCATTAATGAAAAAATACAGTACGCCAATAAACGCTGTATTGAAGAGATGTGCAAAGGCGAGGCGTACGGTTACAGCGAAGACGGCGATATTGAAGAATTGAAAAAAATCAGTAACAGCGAAACATTCGGCCATTACGAGGAATTCCTAAGGGAAACGCCATGCGACATCATCGTGCTCGGACAAGTTGAGCCGGGAAAAATCTACAGCCGGTTCAACAGGCTTTTCGGCGCCAAAAAAAACCACGCCATAACCATCTCTCCCACGCTTGTTGACAAAAAAGTTGAAAAACTGAATATCGTAATTGAAGAAGACGACGTGGAACAGGGCAAACTTGTCATGGGCCTTCGGACTTACACCACGTACGGGGACGACGGCATTTTCGCGCTCATATTCTTCAACAACCTCCTCGGCGGAACCCCTAACGCGCGCCTCTTCAAACAGGTGCGGGAACAGAACGGAATGGCATATTACGTATCAAGCGGCATTGAGCACACCAAAGGCATCATGAAAATCAACGCCGGCATTAACGCGGAAAACTTCTCCAAGGCAATCAACCTCATAATAGAACAAAAGGAATCAATCCTGAGCGGAAACATTTCCGAAGAAGAATGGAAAGTTTCCTCAAGCATTATAATAAACAACCTGAAAACCATAGGCGATTCGCCGTCTGCTATCGCGCACACGTACATGGAACAGCTCATACACAACAAGTTTTATTCCGAGCAGGACATGATAGACAGGATTCTGTCTGTCAGCAAAAATGACGTGATTGAGGCAGGCAAAAAGGTGAAATTGGACACGATTTACTTCCTCGTCCCAAAAGGCGCGAAGGATAAGTGTTATGAAAAAGTGGCTGAATTACATAGGGATATTTAGTTTTTTCACCGGCCTTGCGCTCCTGCCGTTTTCCATACTGATGCCGTGGCTGGAACTGCGTTTTACCGCCATGGAACCGGTGGAAAAATACGGATACCAGATGCCGCAGGAAGTGCCGATGATAATTGTCGTGCTGACCATAGTAGCGCTCGGAAGCATAATCCAATCAAGAATGTCAAGCAGTCGTTCCATGGCAGGATGGGGATTGGCCGGCTCCGGCATAGTCAGCATGGCCTACGCGTTATACCTCAGATTCCACCCCGAAATACTGCTGACGGAAGATTCAATCCATGCCATCAAAAAAGATTTTTCATTCGGAATATACATGCCGATACTCGGAGGGGTTTTATTCATCATCGCCGGGATTTTTGAATTCACGCGCAAGGAAGGGCGAGTGCGGAGAAAAAGGCACTCGGAAGGAAGCAAAGGCTAAATCAGCTTCGCTGATTTGTAAGGCCTCAGTAGAGGTGGCATTTTAACATAGTAGTTATAATAGAAAAAATAAAAGCGTATAGTAGCCCAGCCATTTATGGCTGGGTTTGCATGTCAAAAGCCTAATACTTACGCCATTCATGGCGTTATGTTAAGGGCATGAATGCCCTTCACATTTCTCAGTTTTCCATAACCCAGCCATAAATGGCTGGGCTACTAACGTCCTTTAATGCCACCTCTACTGAGGCGATACGCTTATTTATTGTTTTTCCTTGACAAATCCGCATCAATCTTGCAAATTTGCATTCCAAATGCAAAACTACACGAGACGTATCATGAACAACAGCTATATACATCGTAGTATCAAAAATGTCCTTACCTCTGCCGCAAAGCAGTTTCCAGCCCTGAAAAAGCCGCCTCAATATACCTTCACCGGTATCAATACGGCCTGACTGCCGTCAAAAATCAGGCGGTCTTGCAGTCCGAATGCCACGTCGTTGTGCAGAAAAGCGGTGAAGATATTCCCCTTGCTGAATGCCAGCTTGCCCATAAAGAAAACAGAATTCGGATAATCCGATTTGATTCCTCTGCAGATTTCACTTAGCGTATCAAGCGTATCTACGGCAAGGTCATACCTGTATTCCGCGTATATGCCGAAGGCATTGGCCATTTCCACGTACTTCTCCAGGTACGCTTTCGTATCATATCGCAGATTCTCAACCTCGCCGGCGCCCTTGAACTGGCCGGTATCAAGCTCTCCAACACTGATAAAAACGTATCTCTTGAATATTTTCGGGAACAGCTTTTCTATTGAGAAAAACGTGTGAATGCCAAGCCCGTTGAATTTCCTCACCAAAACCACCGCGGTCGGTTTATCCGGATTGACTGAAACCGGCACGGGCTCTAATTTTTCCGGCAAAGGAAAGTTTTCAAGCGTATTGTCCAGGCGTCTAAGCGCGCGCTGTGTCGCCTGGTAATGCCTTCTTATGAATAATGCCAGCACAATAAATCCGAACGTTATTACAAGAGTCAGCCACCCGCCTTTGAAAAACTTCTCGTAAACAGTAACAATCAAGATCGTAAAACACATTAACAAACCGAGCACCTGAATTGATATCTTTTTCATCCAGCCTGGGTCCTGTTTCCGCCCGCCGAAATAAAGGCGGCACATTGAAAGTTCGGTCATTGAGAACGTCAGGAAGACATTGATGCTGTACATAACCACAAGATGCCGAACGTCGCCGCCGGTGTAAAGAAGCGCAATAAGGGCGGAACCTCCCATAAGCATAATGCCGTTCTGTATCGTCAGGCGGTCGGATAACGCCGCGAATCTCCGCGGCACCCACGAATCAACCGCCATATTTGACAGCACGCGAGGCCCGTCAACAAATCCCGCCTGGGCGGCTACTGCAAGAAGAGCTCCTTCGGAAAGCAGAGTAATTATAACAAAGGCGCGGCCGAGAGGAACCGATTCCACAAACCGCTCAACCAATACGGCGTTCATTGTCTTGCCTTCAACGGCTGTTACGTTCCAAAGCAGATAACAGAACAGGAGTCCTGAAGCGGTAAGCGCAAGGGATATTGCCATGTAAAGCATTGTCCGCTTCCCTGTTTTTACGCGCGGTTCGCGCATTATGGCAAGTCCGTTTGAGACAGCTTCTATTCCGGTATACGTGCCGCCGCCGAGGGAATAGGCGTAAAGAAAAATGGCCAATATCCCGCCAAATCCTATAACGGTTATGTCGGCAGAAAATTCCTGATGCGCCGTGGCAAGCGTTGCCGGAAGGGCCGGCGCTTTTACCAGTATTCCAACGGATATAAGCACCGCATGGGTCAATACGAAAAGCATGAAAATGGGCGTAAGCGCAAGTATGGATTCCTTTACTCCGCGGAGATTCAGGATTGTCAGGAAGAGTATAAGGGATATTTCCGCAAATATCTTCCAACTATGCCATTCCATGGGGAGAAAACTGAACAAGGCATCCCCGGCCGCGGCTATGGATATCGTAATGGTAAGTATATAATCCACGAAAAGTGCGCATCCGGAAACCAGGCCGGCGTGTTCGCCTAACAGTTTGGATGAGACCACGTATCCGCCGCCGCCATGCGGAAAATGCTCAATAACGCGGCTATATGCAATGGCAATAATGAACACCGTCAATGCCGTTAAAATCGCCATGGCAATCGCAAGATACGTGTGGGCTCCCAATGTGCGAAATGCCTCTTCAGGACCGTACGAAGATGAAGAAAGGCCGTCTGCGCCCAGCCCGACCCATGCCAAAAGCGCGATAAGCGAAATCTTATGGAAGATGCCGGGCTCCATCGGATTTTTCGCCCTGCCGACCAGTAATTCTTTTATTTTTGACCAGCTCATTTGTTTTCAGCAGATAATCAGGTTGATGTTTATTTCAAAAAGAAATGTTCTTTTTGTTTTTTTCGTGCCAGTTTGCCGTACGCTTAAGGTTTTCAATGGCAGGTTTGTAAGACGGGTCAAGCGAAACAGCAACCCTGTAATTTTTTTGGGCTTCCAACACACTGCCCGTAATCTCAAGCATGGCGCCGAGGAGATTGAAACCTTCCGGACGGTTCGGCTCTATAGCGATTGCTTTGCGCAAATACTCAATAGCCGCGTCAAATTTACCCGCCCATATGCAGCGTTTGGCAAGCTCAATGAATGACGCAAAGTCCGCGGCCTCTTGCGCCTTCATCCTGTCCCTGTCCAATACGCGCCTGACGAGCTCTCTTAGCTTGTCCGGAACGAACGGTTTCTCTATAAAATCGCAGGCGCCCATTTTCAACGCCTCTACCGCAGATTCTATACTGCCATGCGCCGTAACAATAATGACGCGCGTATCCGGATTTGTTTTATGGATATCGGCAAGCACGTCCATGCCGCCGATTCCCGGCATTACGATGTCAAGGAGTACGAGAGCGAACCTTTTAGCCTTTAGTTTAGACACGGCCTCCTCACCGTCGGCGGCAGTGTCAATTTCAAGTCCAAGCGATTCCAGCGCCTCCGCCATAGTCAAACGGATATTCTTTTCGTCATCTACGATTAAAACAGCATCGCTTTTCATAAATTCGCCTCCAAATCCGGTTTATCAGCCGCTTCCCAATCCTGAATTGCCTTCATTGCGATATCGGGAGCCTGCGCGGCCATAAGATTTTGCATCAGGTGCCTGTTTTGCGCGATGCGGCTGGCAAGGCTCAGGATTTCAATCTGTACGTTCGGGGTCTGCGCAGGCGAAATAATCAAAAAAACTATTTCAATCGCCTTTTCAGCCGACGAATCCATAACGCCTTGTTTGGTAAGGCCGATTGCCACCGCCGCCTGTTGCAGGCCGTTAATCCTTACGTGAGGCAGGGCCATCCCTTCGTTGAAGAACGTAGAGCCCAATTCTTCTCTCTTCATAACCGCATCCATCAATGCTTCAGTATCATTAACGATTTTATTTTTAACAGCCCTTTCCGCCAATGCCCGCAATACGGTTTCTTTTTTTACAAGTTCGTTCCAGATAACAATCCTGTCCTGCGAAAGGTATTTGCCCATGCCCGGACGGAACAGTCTGGCGGAAAGCTGTTCGGTTCCCGCGATCAAAGGCGCCATTTCCTGAACGACCTTATTTGTTTTTTTCTCAGGAACCGGCTCTTTTTCCGGCGCGTCAAAAATCACGACAGAGACCCCTTTTGCGTTTTTGACAAGGGTTTCCGGGATATTTTTATTTGGGCCGAATCTTTTCCAGAAAGGCCTTGCGGGCGATTTGCCTATTATAATGTGGCCTACGCGATACTCTTTCGCGAATCTAAGAATGGTATTCGGTATATCTTCTCCTTTATAGGTAAAAACCACTGCGCCAAGCTGTTTTGCAAGGGACAGTGTTTTGGATATTAAAGTCAAAGCCTGGTTTCGGCTGTCTTCTGAAGCAATTTCTTCCTGAGGCGTCTGGACGTAGACAGCGTACCAATTGCGATTCAACTTGCCCGCCAGACGCGATGCGTAACGAAGCAGTTTTTCGCTGTTAGGGCCGCGGGAACTCAGGCATACCATTATCTGGTCGGCTGCCGCCGGATTTTCGTCCTCGGAAATTTCCCGCCTTCTCAAGTCAATCTGCGATACAAGTTCGCGGAGGGCGAGTTCGCGGAGCTTTTCCAGGTTTGACGGCGTGAAGAAATTTGCAAGCGCGGTTTCCACCTGGTCTGAAGGATAAATTTTTCCTTCCTTCAGGCGTTTTCTAAGGTCTTCCGTAGTCAGGTCAACGTCCACGATCTGGTCGGCATCGGCAAGAACCGAATCCGGAATGCGTTCAAGCACTTTTACGCCGACTACATTTTCAACAATATTAAAAAGCGTTTCCAGGTGCTGGATGTTCATTGTTGTTACAACATGAATGCCTGCCGCAAGTATGTCCTGGATGTCCTGATAGCGCTTGGGGTTTTTGCTGTCCGGAATGTTGGTGTGGGCAAGTTCGTCAATAAGCACGACTTTAGGCTTGCGGGCCAATATGGCGTCTACATCCATTTCTTCAACGGCTACCCCGTGATACTCGCAACGGCGTTTATGCACGGTTTCAAGGCCTTTCGCAAGTTTAAGGATTTCCGTGCGGCCGTGGGCTTCAAGCAGTCCTATTACGGCATCTATTCCTTCAGACCGGAGCCTGAGTCCTTCCGCCAGCATCTGGTATGTTTTGCCGACACCGGCGCAATATCCCAGATAAACTTTCAGCCGTCCGTACTGCGAACGCCTTATCATCCTGAGAAACGCATCAGCTTTATCTTCAGTCATAACATGTAAAATCCTTAATTATTTCGCGTCCTGCGGCGATTTTTTCAGTGTAAACGAAAAAGCGCTCCCTTTGCCTTTTTGGGTTTGAACTCCCATTGTGCCTTCATGTGCTTCAACAATGTCTTTTGCAATAGTAAGACCGAGACCGGCGCCTCTTTCCCTGCCCCGGTCTTCATCAGGAACGCGGAAAAACGGCTGGAAGATTCTGGAAAGATACTGGTCGTCAATGCCTCTTCCGGTATCCGTGACTGAAAAGCGCACAAACATATCTTCGTTTTTTGCGGAAATAGTAACCTTGCCGCCGGGAGAAGTATATTTCAGGGCATTGGAAAGCAAATTGGAAAACACGTGCCCTATTCGGGTCATATCTGCCTGGACATCGGGCATATTAGCAGGAATCTCCACTGACAATGCGACCCCCTGGTCTTCGGCAGTCCTCCTGAACGGCTCTATTGCTTCGGAAGCCAGGGATACGGGTGAAACCGGATGGATGTCCATCCTGACTTTTCCGGATTCTATGCGGGTCATATCCAACAGGTTATTAAGAATGGAATGTAACCGTTCACTGTCTTCCCTTGCCGCAAGAAGCAGTTCCACCTGCTTTTCATTAAGAGACCCGACGTTTTTTTCAAGGAGAAGATGAATAGCCATGCGTACGGACGTAAGCGGGGTTTTCAACTGATGGGAAACCGTTGAAATAACGCCCTTTTTTATCTCATCCTGCTGTCTGAACTGGGTTATGTCCTGGAGTATCAGAATGACTCCGGTAAGTTGTTTCATGTCATCAAGTATTGGTACGGCTGAAGGCCGAAAGTACTTCTCCTCGCCGTTTACAAAATGCTGTATGGCCGTCTGATTGTTTTTATGCTGGACAGGCCGTCCCGTATTCCGCACGTCATTGTACAGTTTTCCCATCCATTCAAAAGGCAGGGTAAAAATTATCGTATTGGGTTTGAGGCCGAATGCGTTTTCCGCGGTTTCCGTCGTCAATTCAACTTTTCCCTCAAGGTCAATAACTGCAATCACATCGGGAAAACTGGCAAAGGCCTGCCTGGTTGCGCGCTGAAAGCGGATTAATTTGGCCTGGTCGGAACGCCGGAATTCGCGCAGGCTTGCGGCCATTGAATTAAATGATTCCGAAAGCCGCCCTATTTCGTCATTGGAATTGCTTTGGACGACAAGGTCAAGATTTCCTTTTTTGATTTCATCGGTGGATTTAATGAGGCGGTTAATCGGCCGGAGAACCCATACGCCGATAAAGAAAATGAACCCGATGGCGACGAGTATCGCGATAAACAGCAGAATATACATCTGCCTTCTGGCAGCGGCAACTCCGGTGCGCGCCGCTTCATTTGAAATGTTCATATTCTGCTGGTTCATCTGGAGTATTTCCTCCGCCGTATTTTTGATCTGACGGAATAATGGAAGAAGATTGTTGAAATAGGCATCCCGCTTTACAGCCGGCTCTGCTCCCGGGTTTTTAATGTCTTTGAGAGCCGATTTGTACCGGCCATAAAGGCTCTGAAGATAAAATGCCTTTGCGCTTTCCCCGGTAATGGTAATATTGGACAATTCTATTTTCAATGCCTTTTCAAACGACTTTTCATTCGCATCGACAAGCTCAATGCCTTTTTCCGAATAGTCAAGGAGGATAAACAATACGCCGCTGTCAATCCGCTCCAGGGATTCTTTCATGTTCTGGCACGCAAGCACACTGCTGTAGTTTTCGCGCAAAATCAGGTCAATTGATTTTGCCAGCCTGCCGAAATGCAGGACGCTCTGTATTCCTATTGCCAGAATAATAATCAATAGCCCGCCAAAACCAAAAGATAGTTTCTGACGAAGTCCTAACATGTATATTATCCTCCTTTTAATCGTCACTGTCCCGACATGTCGGGACACAATACAACATTCGTTTTCCTTAGACGAGAAGATTCCCTGTAGCGAGTTTACCCTGTAAGGGCTACAGGGAACTTCAATCAACTGAAAAAACATCCATGCCTTGTCTTTATAATGCAAATCGTATGCCAAACCGTATCGCATAACATTTTGATAGACAGCGAGTTCTGAATGCCTCAAGTGCGGAACATTGCAGAAATCAATAAAAGCAGGGGACGGGTATTGAAAATTGCAATGCGTACAAGTGATATGTTTGGACTAAATGCCGTATTTTTTACGGCGGCGCCAGAGGGTAGCCTGGTCTATGCCGAGGATATCGGCAGCTTCCTGGAGTGATTTGGATACTGCAAGAATTCTTCTGATATGTTGTTCTTCAATTCTTTCTATAGTAACGCTGTCTCCTATGCAAGGAGTCTGTTCACCAGGGGCCAGGATTAGCGGAAGAGAATCTTCATCTATTTCATTGCCCTGGCTTAAAATTACGGCTCGTTCTATAACATTACTGAGTTCACGTATATTGCCAGGCCAGGCATATTGTTTTAATTTACGAACAGCCTCGTCTGTAAAATCCGTGATGCGGCGATGATGGGTTTGCGCGTGAAAAGTCAGCAGTCTTTCAGCAAGCGCCTGAACGTCTTCCGGACGCTCGCGAAGCGGCGGAAGTTCCAATTGTATGACATTCAAACGGTAAAAAAGATCTTCCCTGAAACGGCCTTCTTTGACTGCTTTTTCCAGATCAAGGTTTGTTGCGGCAATGATGCGCACATCGGCCTTGCACGTGGCGTGATCGCCGACGCGTTCAAATTCCTTGTCCTGAATAAAACGCAGTAGTTTGGGCTGGATCGGCTGTGGCAGGTCTCCTATTTCATCAAGAAAAAGCGTACCGCCTTCGCAGGCCGCAATACGCCCGATATTGTCCCTTACAGCGTTCGTAAAAGCGCCCCTGACATGGCCGAAAAGTTCGCTTTCAAGGAGTTCCATGGAAAAAGACGGGCAGGAAACTATGCCCATAGGTTTTTTCGCGCGGGGGCTCCACGAATGTATTGCGCGCGCGAGAACTGATTTGCCGGTTCCGCTCTCTCCGCTGAGAAGTATTGTAGCCTCAGACACTGCCGCCTGGCGAGCCAGCCCCATAATGCGCTGTACTGCCGGATTATCGCTTGAAAAATCCGCTTCCGGTCTTGTCCTGCAGACGTCTTCCTGAAGTGAAGCGATTTTTTGTTCCAATGAACGCATTTCATACACTTTATGCACGGCCAGCCTTATCTGCGCCGGCGTAAAAGGTTTCGGAATATAATCGGTCGCTCCGCGCTTTATCGCTTCAACAGCAGTATCTATGGACGCATACGCCGTGATAACGATAATCTTGAGCCATGGAGACAACGAGAGCAGGTTTGCTATAAAATCCAGTCCGTCATCTGCGCCAAGCCTGAGGTCAAGAAATACAATTTCAAAGGAACGCCGCGACACTTCCGACATGGCATCCTGCACATTGCTGACGGCAATAACGTTATGCCCATCCGTCTCAAGACATACGGAAAGTGTTTTACGAATGTTTATTTCGTCATCCACCACGAGGATATTTAATAACCGGTTTATTGTACTAATAACAGACTCCTTAACTATTGAATGCTTTTTATGCGAAATTCAAGAACTAAAACAATTAAGCAGTACATCCGCAACCAAATCAGAAATCAGGGATACTTGATTGCTATTTAGCCGTACTTAGCGAGCTTAACGGCCTTTGCGGTCAAAACGTCGTCGTTCAGACATACGACGTCCGGAATAAACCGCAAAGCGCGCAAAGCACGCTAAGACGATACAAATATATCCGTCGTCTTTGCGTTCTTTGCGAACTTTGCGGTTAAAATCGTCGCGGTTGGAACGAACGACGCACGCAATAAGCCGCAGAGGACGTCAAGAGCGCCAAGTGACGCGACGAAAGTACTATGGTTTGTAAACTTCTGCGCAAAATACGCGGAAGTTGCGGAATTAGACTCTAATCCTTAACCAATTTACGCCATTCCTCAACCAACTTCCTCTTTTCCAGCACGCGCGGGTCCTCAGGAACGAGCTCAATGAATTTCTCCGCGTCAAACACCGCCTGCTTGTACATGCCTTTCTTCGCGTAAACATTGGCGCGCCCGTCATAACATTCCGGATTTTCAGGGTTTAATTCTACCGCCTTATTGAAATCCGCCAATGCCTTCTCCGTGTCATTCTGCGCCAGCCACGCCTCTCCGCGGTTGTTGTGCGCTTTATCGTCTCCAGGATTCAGCTCTATCGCCTTATCGTAATCGGCAATCGCAAGGCCGTATTCGCCTCTTTTCGCGTAACACCAGCCGCGCGCGTGATAGGCAATAGTATCAGGCTTGACTCCTATCTGCGTCGTATAATCCGCAATGGCCTTTTCGTAATCGCCTTTTTTCCTGTAGGCGTCTCCGCGGCCGCAATAGGCATTTTCAAAATCCGGCTCTATCTCCAATGCGCGGTTGAAATCGTCAATCGCCTTGCCGTACTCCCCTGCCGCTACGTAATCAATGCCGCGGTTATAATATGCGCGCACCAGCCGCGGATCCATCTGCAACGCCCTGTCATAATCCGCAAATGCCTTTCCTGTTTCGCCAACCTGAGCGTAAAGCGCGCCGCGCGTCACATAAATATCCGCGTCCTCCGGGGATAATTTTATTATTACGGTACAACTGCCAATGGCTGAATCGTATTTCTCCCCAAGCAGGTACAATTCCAGCAGTTCTTTGCGGGCCTGCAGGTTACCCGGCGACAACTCCACTGCCTTGACGTAAGACTTTAACGCGTTATCATATTCTTTCAGCTCAACATAGGACGCCCCGAGATTATTATAAGCTGAAAAATTCATGTTGCCTAATTCGGCCGATTTTGCGTATGCGTCAGCCGCGCTTCTGTAATCCTTAAGTTCAAAATATATCCCGCCAAGTTTTTCATAAATATTCGTGTTACTGACGCCCAGCTTTACCGCACCGGTCAAATCCGCCAAGGCCTTTGCCTTTTCACCTTTGACAGCAAAAATAGAGCCGCGATAATGGAGCGCCTCAGAGAATTGCGGGTCAATCTCCAGCGCCGCATTAAAATCGGCAAACGCCTCATTCAAAAGGAATTTGTTAAAATACGCCTTGCCGCGCTGGAAATACGCCTCCTTGTGCCGGCTGTTAATCCTGATAGCCGCTGTGAAATCTTTCATCGCTCTGTCGTAATCGCCCTGGTCCCTGTACGCCATGCCGCGGCCCGCGTATGAATCGGCGTATTGGGGATTCAATTCTAAAGCCTTATTGAAATCACGGAGCGCAAGGGCATATTCACCCGCGTCCTCATATAACATACCGCGGTTATGAAAGGCCTCTATGCTTAACGGATTAATCCTTATAGCCTCCGTAAAATCGCTGATTGCCTTGTCTTTCTCGCCCAGCTTCGCGTAAGTAATGCCGCGGTTGTGGAAAGCCTCGGATGATTTCGGATTCAATTCCAGCGCTTTATTGTATTCGCCAATGGCCTTATCCAATTGGCGCTCCTCGTCAAACAAACTTCCGCGTAAAACCCAGGCCTCTGCGTCGCCGGAATTCAATTCAATCGCCATATTGACGTCCGACATGGCGCGGTTCCAGGATTTGCGCGCGGCAAAAATCTTTGCGCGGTCCATGTACGCGGACGTATAGTCGGGTTTCAATTCAATCGCCTTGTTAATGTCCGTCAGGGCGCTGTCGTATTCCATTTTCATCATGTACACCCAGCCGCGAAGGTAATACAGTTCCGCGACTGACGGCCCCAATGCCAATCCTTTGTTAAGGGATTTTATCGCGTCATCGTACTTGTAAAACCTTATTTCAGATCTGCCTTTGGAAAGATATCCCATGTAGCTGTTGGGGTCGTATTCAATTACTTTCTGATAATCCTTAAGCGCGTCCTGCTCATTGCCCATAAGGTATTCGCTTATCAGGGCGCGCTCATAATAGGAATACGCCAGTTCCGGCGTGGCATTTATGGCCTTGGTAAAATATTCGTACGCCTTATTAAAATCTCTTTTTCTTTTATACGCATAGGCTATTGCCTGGTACGCCTCGCCGCATGAAGGGTCCGCGGCCAACGCCTCCTCGGCTATTATTATCGTCTCCTCAGGCGTGCGCGCGATATTGGCCCGGTCAAGGATGGATTTGGATTTTTTGCGCAATTCATCCCGCGCCTTCAATTCCGCCGCGCATTTCTCATGAAGAACCTTAATATCAGGACTATCCGGGACCAGCCCCAGGGCCTTTTCGCAGATTGATTTGGCCTCGGCGAACTTCTTCTGAACAAAGTATTCGTCCGCCTGCCTGCGCCATGTTTCTATTTTGCCCGATGTGCGGACATGTGAAACCATTCCGTATATTGCCACTGATAGCACGAGAAGCACAGCGCCGAAAACGGATAATGACGCAGTCTTATTTTTCCGCGCCCTCTGCCATATCTTTGTTACCGGGCCTTTCGGCCTTACGGATACGGGTTCGCCGTCCAGATAACGGCTTAAATCCGCCGAAAGCGCCTCCGCCGTCTGATACCGGCCGGTCTTGTCTTTCTCAAGGCATTTCAGGCAAATGGTTTCAATGTCCTTATGTATCATCTGCGATATGCGCGAAGGCGGCACGGGGTCTTTTTTCACAACGTTGTCCAGGGTATCGTACAACTGATCCGACTCAAAAGGCGGCTTTCCTGTCATGGCAAAATAAAGCGTCGCACCGAGCGAAAAAATATCGCTTCTATTGTCAATCTCTCTCTTATCTCCCCGCGCCTGCTCGGGCGACATGAAATCCGGCGTGCCCAAAACAGTGCCGCTCATCGTCAGGGAACGCTCAATGCCGGTCAATTCCTTCGCGAGCCCGAAATCACTAAGAAAGGCACTGCCTTTCTGGTCTATTAATATATTGGAAGGTTTTATGTCACGGTGTATAATGCCTTGCGAATGCGCGTAATTCAATGATAGAGCAATGGTGTTGACTATCTGCGCGGCCTGGCGCGGCGAAAGCGGCTTGGTTTTATCACGGGCTAAATCCTCAAGAGAACCGCCTTGCACGTATTCCATTGAAAAAAAGTAATACTTGTCGTGAGAGCCGACTTCATAGACCTGCACGATATTGGGGTGCTTCAATTTTGCAGCCGCGCGAGCCTCGCGCATAAAACGTTCCATGGCCTCGTCGCCATGCAGAACAAGTATCTTTACGGCAACCTTGCGGTTAAGCGCGGTATCCTGCGCGAGATACACCTCGCCCATGCCGCCGCGGCCAAGCAGTTTTTCAATCCGGTATTTGCCGAATTGCTTTCCTGTCATTTCAGGAGCCATTTTATCATTATCCGGTTCAACCATAAAAATATCGTCCTTATTATATCATTAGTTTCCACGCGGTCAATATTTTTCCTTGCTTTTTTCCGCGTATTTACTAAGATTTGAATGAGTTGAGATCTTGGAACATAAAGCAGTGTACCATGTACCAAGCCCTTCGTTTTGGTACAAGGCAAAGCCGCACCTGTGCGCCTGCCTTTCCCGAAGCGGCTTCCTCCTTCGCTATGGCTTTGGAGGACAGGCCGCGCAGGCAGGCCGAAGCACGATCCGGTGCGCAGGCGCAACCAAATCAGAAATCAGGGATACTTGATTGCTATTTAGCCGTACTTAGCCCTTCGTTACACTCACTTCGCTTTGCTCAGTACTGCGGCAAGGTAAACGTGCTTAACGGCCTTTGCGGTCAAAACGTCGTCGTTCAGACGTACGACGGCCGGAATAAACCGCTAAGCGCGCAAAGTTCGCAAAGACGGCGTTACCTGAAATCGTCTTAGCGCGCTTAACGGCCTTTGCGGTTAAACCGTAGTCGTAGTTAGACGTACGACGGCCGGAAGAAACCGCTAAGAGCGCTAAGTTCGCAAAGACGGCGTTACCTGAAATCGTCTTAGCGCGCTTAGCGGCCTTTGCGGTTAAACCGTAGTCGTCGTTAGATGTACGACGGCCGGAAGAAACCTCTAA
>JACRIJ010000069.1 GCA_016220095.1 Planctomycetota bacterium
TCCTTAATATAACATTTAATGTAAGGGATCCTGCGCAGGGAGTGGTAAAAATTGCCGTCGTTTTGGTTGCGCCTGCGCACCGGAGCGTGCTTCGGCGCACTTGCCTTCGCTGAAGCTATGCGCAAGCAGGCAGGTGCGGCTATGCTGCTTTATGGGCTACGGAGTTAAGGAGTTCAGGGGTTAAGTGGTTGCCCGCCTGCGCCAAAGGCTTCGGCGGGTGAAGTAGGGGTGAACCTATGTGTTCACCCTATTAAAGGGTTGCGGAGCTACGCCGATTTGTAACGCGTCAGTGACGGTGGGTTAAGAAAATAACACGAATATTAAAATGCCCAATGATTACGGTAGGGACAGGGCACTGCCCCTGTCCCTACAGGGAAATTTGCCTGGCAGGTAGGATTTGGGGCATTCTCATGTTCACATTCCCAGTTAGACGGCGTTATTGCTTACATTATAAATTAGGAAAAACATCATGCTGTGAAATCCTTTAAAGATGAATATACTGAATTTTTGAAGAAATATGCCGTTGAATTCGATTGTAAATATCTGTTTAACTGGATTAAATGACGTGTGTCTATGCCGCTCCTGACGGAGCTTCGGCAAGTTAGATATGGTTTGGTTCTATAAACATGGCGTCCTTATGGGATTCCGCGGGATTTGCACGCGTAGTCCCGACCGGAGAGCCGGAACGGCATATTTATAGCTGTACGTGCGAAAAAGCAGAAACCAGCATTTACAAATGCTTAACCAGTTTTACAGATTTACTGAATTTCTATTGATTTTGTAAAGAGTACAAATTATAATATGGTATATGGAATTGGTTTGTGTAGCAAAGATGCATATTTAAGAGGATATAGAATGGATGAGAACATAACCATAACACCGGCCCCGCAAGACAAATCCGTATTTGTTACGGTCATTGCGTGGATATTCATAGTGGATTCGGTATATGCTGTTATTGTCGGATTATTGCAGAGTATAATGTTTGCAATGATGGAAATGCCGACAGATCAGATGCGGGAAACTTTTAATGAACCTCAGGCAAGGGAACTTTTTTCGGCTACACAACGATTCGTGATGTTACATATGGAGCTTTTATTTTTCTTGTTTTGGATTGCGGCTGTTGTAGTTTTGATTTGTTCTATAGGATTATTGAAGCGCAAAAATTGGGCGAGGATATCATTTATTATCATACTTGCCATAGGCATTTGCTGGTGCGTATTTGGCATATTTTTGACGCGTGAATTTGCACCTGTAATGCCGTTTGACCCGGAAATCCCGGATTTAACGAAATTTAATAAGATTTCCATAGCAATTCGTTTGAGCGCAAATCTCATGGCGCTTGCGCATGCTATACTTTTCGGCTGGATAATCTATAAGTTGAATTCAAAAGACATTAGAAGAGAGTTTGGCAGGAAGGTTTAGGCTTTATTGAATTGTCGGCTTGGCGCTTAAATAGTTGTTGACTTTTTCAACATAAGTGCTATAATAATACTGTATGATAAAACATAAAAGCAAACATCCGCTTGAGGATAAAGCAAAATGCCGTTCGGGAAAAGAGAAGCCGCTATTGCTGAAGGAGAATGCCGTTTGTTACGGTACTCGTCAAATTGCAGGGAAAATCAAAACTTCTCATAAGGTGATAATCGGCGATTCCAGGTCAATGAATGAGGTGCCAGATGAATCGGTTCATCTGATAATTACGTCTCCTCCGTATTGGCAGTTAAAAGACTATGGCAATGAAAAACAGATAGGGTTTAATGATACTTACGAAGAATATATCAATAATCTGAATCTGGTCTGGAAGGAATCGGAAAGGGTATTGCATAAGGGTTGTCGTTTGTGCGTAAATATCGGCGACCAATTCGCGAGGTCCGTTTACTATGGCCGGTATAAGGTCATTCCGATAAGAACAGAGATAATAAAATTCTGCGAAACCATAGGTTTTGATTATATGGGCGCTGTTATCTGGCAGAAAGTGACGACGTGCAACACGACCGGCGGGGCTTCTATAATGGGGTCATTTCCGTATCCGAGAAATGGAATCCTGAAATTGGATTACGAATTTATTTTGTTATTCAAGAAAAACGGAACACCTCCGGATATTTCTGGAGAATCCAAGAAGCTGTCAAAATTGACAACTGAAGAATGGAATCAGTACTTTACGGGACATTGGCATTTTTCGGGAGAAAAGCAGAACGGCCATCTGGCGATGTTCCCTGAAGAACTGCCGAAGCGTCTTATAAAGATGTTTAGCTTTGCCGGCGAAACGGTTCTTGACCCGTTTCTTGGGAGCGGAACTACTTCTTTAGCCGCGAAGAACCTGCATCGTAACTCCATAGGATATGAAATAAACAAGGACTTCAAGGCGGTTATTGCCGGGAAAATCGGCGCAAAACAGGATGTTTTTTCCGATACTGCCTGCGATATTGAAATAATAGAACAGAAAAATCCGGCAACAGATTATAAGGAAGCGGCAGGGAAATTGCCGTATATATTTAAAGATCCTATTAAGTTTGACAAGAAAATAGATCCGAGAAAATTAAAATTCGGTTCAAGGATAGATAATTCCAGCGCTGAAAGGGAAGAGTACCATACTGTAAAAGAGGTTATTTCTTCAGAATTGCTGATGCTGGACAGCGGATTGAAAATAAGATTAATAGGCATTAAAGAAACCTCTGAGAAAAAAAGCGAGGCAATCGGCTTCTTAAGAGCGAAAACGCTTAAACAAAGAGTTTTTATGAAGTATGATACGGATAAATATGACGAAAAAAACAATCTGCTTTGTTATCTTTACCTGGACAATAAAACGTTTTTAAATGCGCATTTGATTAAAAACGGATTAGCCAAAGCGGATATATCAGCTGACTATAAACAGAAGGAAAAATTTCTGAGATTGCAAAATACCGGGCCTTTGGAGCTGTAAATTGAAGATAAAGATAAGTTCAAAAGAAATACGAGACTGTTTGGACATAGAATCCATTGAATTTCCTAAATATGTGTCGCCGTTGATTAATCTGGCAAATCAGTATTCGCAGGGAACCCGGCCGAAAGTAGTGGGGCAGATGAGCGAGCTTATTCAGCAGTTTACTGGCAAAACCCTGCCGGAATGGGAAACCTGAAGATGAATCCCGTGGCATTGACGGTTACATCGGGGATGTGCCTGTTTCCATCAAGCCGGAGACCTACAAAACAAAGCAGGCATTACCCGAGCAGATTCAGGTAAAGATTATCTATTATGCGAAAGTTGACAGTGGCATAGAAGTGGATTACGGCGAAGTTTTATAGCGCCGTGTTAGTGAACATCGTTTACAAGGACTTCAGGAATTTAAGGAATTCGCCAAGTCCCATATATCGTTTCCCGACACCGCCGTACAGTATCTCAAATGCACCTTTCATAAAATGAGTTTCATTGGAAACCATTATGTCGAGATCTTTTAAATAAACTAATTGTTCAATATCACGTAGTTCATTTCTATCAATTTCTTCATTTGGCTTTGTTGCGTAATAAAACAAATCACATACCAATCCTTTTACAAATAAAGAAAAATACGGATATTTTTTTTTGGTATTATGCCACTTTAGATTTAGGACTGAATTTACAGTTACCTTTTGTTGCAATTCATCTTCTATGTATTTCGTAGCCAGAATTTTGTAAAGTTTTGAATAAAAAAGATTATATGCAAGATCTGACACATTAAAATTACAGGTATGTGTTGATTGATAAATATCGGTATTTTGAAAATTATTAGCTCTTAAAGAAAGGGCTTTGCTCTTTTCAACAGCTTTTTTCAAAGCTGTCAATATATCCTTTCTTATAGAATCAATCCATGCCGTCCTTTTCTCGTCACTTTGTTTTTGAGGTAAGGTATATTCCGGGCTACCATTAATTTTTGTTTGTGAAATGCTATTAGAATTAATAAGGTTAAGCATTGCAGGGATTTTATCTTTTTCATTTATAGTTCTGAAAGGGTATTGCATGTTACGGTTTATTGAGCTTAGTTCGGCTATGCATAAATCATCCAGTTCTTTGAACCATGGGGCATTAGTAATTGACAAAATGAATTGCAAACTCTTATTGGCCAGACCAGATTTATCATTACTCCAACCACTTAAGGTTTCATCCAATAATACCGGATTGCCATAGATAAGTATTTTTTTGGTTTTAGAAAGATTTTCAAGCAGATCGTTTTTTTGTATTATAGAAATAATATTAGTATCAAATAAGACCTTAGGAGGCGGAGATTTTTTCATAAGTAAACTCTGTAAATATTGTAGTGCGAATTCCGTTTCTTTGGCTAAATTAGCGGCCTTTGCGAGCGCCAGCGGTACTGCGAGTACTGCGTTCGTTCATCGTTTCGCATTCATTCCTTAAAAGGCAATTCCACGGTTTTGACATATTGCGCTATGGGTTTGAGTTCGGGGTCTTTATGGACAAGGACGGCGTTCTTGTCTATTGCGGTGGCGGCTATGACGGCATCAGCGACCGAAAGCCTGTGATTTGCCTTTATGCGGCCTGCTGACAAGGCAATTTTTTCGGTTGAATTCACTATCTGTACAGGTAAGGATTTTACCAGCATAATCAATTCCTTAGCCGAGCTTTCATCTTTCGCCTGCCATGTTATGTAGTATAGTTCGGTAAGGCTGATGAATGAAATGTATACTGTGCATTTTTCCTTTTGTGCCAGTAACAGGATGTGCTCTATATCGTTACTGCCGGGCTCTCCTTTCGTGTACGCAAATATGGCCGAGGTATCCAATAGGTAAGCTTTATCCATTTTAGTGTACCTGAATAAGGTCGAGGTGTAAGTTTTAACCATGCCTTCTTTCCTCACGCCTTGATTTTAATAACGCCTTTAATAAGTCGGTATTTTTAAATTTGCCTTTCAGGGCGCTGATGGGGTCTTGCTCAACAGGGAGTACGGTTATGGTATGCCCGTCATCTATCCATTCAAGCATTGTCTGCGGGACAATATTGTACCGTTTGCGTATTGCGACGGGGATAGCCGTTTGCCCCCTTACTGTAACCGTGCTTTTCATAAAAAACCTCCATTATGTACTTAAGTATTATACAAGATTTTTTTTAGATTGTCAAGATTTATTTTTAATAAAGCTTGTTAAATCATTTTTATAAACGTACTATAGCCAGTGGAAGTTTATAGGATTGTGGCTTCAGGAAGCTATTTTGAAAAAAGGAGCCGAATTAAAAGCAGTTGAGTACAGACTGTCTAAGCCGGACGAAGCAGTCTGTGGGATTGACGGTTATATAGGAGATATGCCGGTTTCAATAAAGCCGGATACATATAAGGCGAAGCCGTCATTACCGGAATAAATTCAAACTAAAATAATCTATTATGCGAAAGTTGACGGCGGGATAGAGGTAGATTGTGGCGATGTTTTCGTCTATATCAAGAAAAACCTCTTTTTGTAGCGATAACTGATATTTTTAGGCTATTTTGTTAAATGTATTTAACAAAAACGGCCATTCTTGTAAAATGAACTTTACAAACAGGTTCTGGGCACATGGTGTGTGTTTTATGGCAAAAATCGTCGCAGTTTTCAGTGTCAACCGGTGCGCTCAGTGGTTCCGTTTCGTCGTATCCTTCCATCTTCATTTTGCATTTTTCATTCTTTCGTTGTGCGACAGCAGGCTTTTTGACACCACGTCAAGCGTCGCGTTCTGGATTTTAGGTATGATTATTATATCCAGGCCTTTCGGCAATACGTGTTTATTCAGCCGGAAGGCCTCGCGGCAGAGGCGTTTGAGCCGGTTGCGCGCTACGGCGGTCTTGACGGCGCGGCTTATTACTATGCCCAGGCGGGAATATTCAAGTCCGTTCGGCATCCAGTGCGTTTTCAACACAGTGTCTCTGACTATCCTTCCGTTCTTGAAGACGCGGTCAAATTCCGCCCTTTTCAGGAGCCGTTCTTTTTTTGTGAAACCATATTTCTTCAACATAATTAATCCTATATTACAAGTTTTTGTGGATTTAGCAACAATTGACTTACATTGAACGACGTTTGAACGGCTTTGAACAGCGGGATTTGACGAGACTTTTCAGAAATTTAATGATTTGGTGACTGTATGACTTGATGATTTACCCTTCGGACCGCCTCAGGGTAAACGATTACGCGTTCGTACGTCAATCATCAAGTCGTAAATCATCCAGTCATTAAATCCCAACAGCTTACGAGAATGATAGTGTGCAAGAAAGACAGGTGGTAGTGCGTGGTACTCGTTATCGTCCTATTACCCTATCATTCTGTCACCTATCACCTTACATCGTTGTTCTTCCTTCTTCATTTTTCATTCTTCCTCCTCATAACGAAGAAGGCGGTATGAATAAGGAAGAAAGTAAACCGGCCGGTCGTCAACTCCTGACTTCAGACTCAGGACTCCTGACTTCGTCCCGTCCTTCATTCTTCATTTTTCCTTCTTCCTCCTTCGTAAGGAACGGGGATTCTAAGAGACCTGAATGAGACTACGAAACGGATGGCAAATAGCGATTCGTCCTTAGCGGGCTTTGTGGTTAAATCGTTATAGTTCGTATCCTGTGCATCCGTTGTATCCGATGTGAATTTTGTCGTCGTATCGTCGCCGTTTTCAGTGATAATCAGCGCAATCAGTGGTTTCGTATCGTCCTTCGCGTCTTCGTGGCCTCGTGGCTGAAAATGTTAAAAGAATGTTCTGTTCTTGACAATCACTCTCCGGTGTGCTATAATTATAAACATGACAAAAAACATCTTTAATTTTATTGTCCTGACAGCCGTATTTTGCGCGTTCAGCGGCGACGTCCTTTACGCCGGCGATGAGAAAAAGGACGAACAGGAGAAGATTTCCGCATTCATCCAGGGTCTTGCGGGCAAATACCAGGAGGAGCGCCTCCAGTGCAAAAACGAACTCCTCCGCATCGGAACCCCGGCAGAGGAACAGCTTGTTTCCGCGCTGGAAAGCGAAAAATTTTACGTACGGCTTTATTCCCTGCAGATACTCGGCGAAATTAAATCCGCCAAGGCCGTGCCTGCCATTGTAAAGATACTTTCTGATTCGCAGAACCAGGAAATAAAAGGCGCCGCGCGCGAAGCTCTTATGGCGAATTACGGCGCCGTTAAGGAATACCTCGCGAAAAACAAGGCCGCCGGCCCGGGCCTTATCAAAGAATTTGATGAACTCCAGAAAATCGGCTACAGGGTTGAATTGGAAAAATGCCTGCTGGAACTTATTCCGGAAAACGGCATGCCGGGTTTCTATGAAGGCCAGTTTGACGGATTGAAAAAATTGGGCAGGGATGTTCTTCCTTTCCTTATAGAAATGGCCAGGGAGGAATACGAATTCGTTTATATCAAGGATGACTATAAAAAGAGAGCCGCCACGGGCCTCGCGGTGGACAGTCTCGGCATGCTGGGCGATGAATCAGTAATTCCCGTGCTCAAGGCTGTTTATGAAGATTACGGGCTGACAGAAGGCGGTTTCGGCGATTCGGCCGCGTACGCGCTTTACAGGCTCGGGCAAAAAGATATTGTGGATGAATGGGAGCAGGACCTTAAAAACAACGTGGACGGCGGTATTAATGTTGGCAACAAGACCTCTGCCCTGGCTATATTGTATGTAAGAACAAACCAGATTGACAAGGCCATCGCGCAGTATGAGAGCAGTTTGCCCCAGATGAACAATTTTTTTCCCATTCTTGGAAATACATATTATAACCTCTCCTGCCTGTATTCAACGAAAAAAGACATAAAGAAGGCCCTTGAATACCTGCGGCTCGCAGTGGAGAACGGTTATGACGATTATGAGTGGATTACCATGGACGGCGACATGAAGCCTTTGATGAAGGAACCCGAATTTGATGAAATCACCGCGAGGATAAAACGCAGTCTGCCCGGAAAGGACGATACGGATAAAAAGACAACAGAAGAGACGGAAATATATTAAGGCCGTAAATTATGAAAAAACACACAATACCATTTTGCGTGATTTTATGCGTTGCGCTTGCTCGCACACTTCTTGCGCAGGATGCGCCGCAGGGAAATCTTGAGAAAAAGGCCGAGGAACTCGCGGTTCAACTGGACAGCAAGTATTTCTACGACCGTGAAAACGCAAGGAAGGAATTGACGGAAATCGGGCTTCCGGCGGAAAACGCGCTTATAAACGTAATTAAAACAGGCTCTTCGCGTTCAAGACTTAACGCCTGCGGCATCCTCGGCGAAATAAAGAGCGCCAAGGCTGTCATTCCCCTGCTGGAACTCTATTCCGCGAAAGATTCCGACGAACCCATGAAGAAAAGCATCGTAAAAACCCTGAAAATAATGGCCGACGAAATAGTAAAAATCATGGATGACCCCAAAATAAATCCCAAACCGGTACTGCCGAAGGAGATACAGCAGAATCTGCTTTCCTTAAAGGTGGAAAAGGCCCTCTCAGATCTGATTACGGAAGATAATGATTACGGCCATTACGACGGGCAATTTGACGCCTTGAGGAAATTTGACGCCGGCATAATACCCGTGCTCGTTGAAATGTTCTCTTCCGAGGGATACGATTTTTTTACTACGGCCGATGAAGAACGCGCGGCGCTTCTGCGCACTGCCGCGGGCGATGCCCTGGGAGTAGTCGGCGATATGAGCGCGGCCGCGGCTCTCGTGCCGGTGTTTCAAAATTATTGGGATAGTTTTCTGTCGCAGGGCAACAACGGCGCGATGGCTTTAAATCTTGCGGAAACTGCCGCGGTTTCGTGTTATAGAATCGGAGAAAAAAATCCGGTTGAAACCATGACGGAATATTTTCAGAGTGAAATGAACAACATGTCCACGGATAACGTGACGTTTGAACAGGATACTTTGGACGCCTATAATGCCGCGCCGCTGTACGCGGGATTTCTTCTCAGGCTTGATATGACCGATAAGGCCGTGGAAGTATATAATTATATTATTACGGTCCACGGAAAACTGCAGAAATTGATTGAAGATCAAGGCAGGCGTGATGTACGCCTGTCCCAGCCCCTGACCCCGTATTATAATCTTGCATGCATATATTCGCTTGGAGGAGATAAGAAAAAAGCCATGGAATATCTTACGATGGCCGTTGATAAGGGCTATGGGAATTACCTTTGGATGCAGAAGGACAAGGACCTTGATAACCTTCGCGATGCAGAAGAATTCAAGGCGCTTATGAAAAAGCTGGAAACAGCCAAAAAGAAACCAACTGAAAATGGCGGAGAAGAAATATATTGACGAGGAAACACGAAACTGGGCGAAACGCGTTTGTTTATTTGTGGTTTCGTATCGTCCTTCGTGACTTCGCGGCAAAACAGACACAGAATATTGTAAATTGAAAAAGTGAATACATGAACGACATCCTTGATAAAATACGGAAGTTAAAAGAAGAGCGCGGGGCGGTGATTTTAGCGCACAACTATCAGCGTTCCGAGGTGCAGGATATTGCCGATTTTACCGGCGATTCCCTCGGGCTTTCGCTGGAGGCCGCGAAGACCGGCGCGAAGGTCATCGTATTCTGCGGCGTGCATTTCATGGCGGAAACCGCGGCTATCATCTGTCCGGACAAGACGGTGCTCTTGCCGGATGAACACGCCGGTTGTCCCATGGCAAATATGGTCACTATCAGGGAATTACGGGAAAAGAAAAAAGAGCATCCTGACGCGGTAATTGTTACGTATGTAAATTCCACGGCGGCGATAAAAGCCGAGAGCGATTACTGCTGTACGTCGTCCAACGCGGTAAAGGTCGTGAATTCCATTCCGCCGGACAGGGAGATACTTTTTGTGCCGGACCAGTCATTAGGCGCCTACGTGGCTTCACGGACAGGCAGGAAGATTATCCTCTGGCATGGTTATTGCCCGACTCATCACAGGATGCGTTCCGAAGATGTCATCAGGATGAGGGGGCTTTATCCTGACGCAAAACTCGTCGTTCATCCCGAATGCGTAACAGAGGTGGTAAGCGCGGCGGATAAGGTTGCCAGCACTACAGGCATCATGGAATACTGCAGGGAAACCCAGGCAAAAAAGTTTATCGTCGGCACCGAGATCGGCATCCTGCACAGGCTGAGAAAAGAAAATCCGGGCAAGGAATTTTATTCCCTGTCGGAACACGCGGATTGTCCGAATATGAAATTGAATTCACTGGAAAAAATACTCTGGTCGCTTGAGGACATGGCGCCTGCAGTGACCGTACCGCCGGATATCGCAAGGGCCGCCGCGCGCGCAATCAAAAGAATGCTGGCGATTGTTTAGCAGGCATTCGTGGCTAATTATACGTTGTTTTCCTGTTTCGTCATCGTCCATTGACTGCTCCCACCCCGTCACATTTTCATTACATGTTTGTAAACATTTTTTGCAGTTTCGCCGCAGTTATGGCACCCGCGATTCCCCGGCGTTGCAATACGCTGTCTATCAATGGGTTATGCGCTAAAAATTTACATTAAAACAGGAACGGCATTTGCGTTATAAAATTCATCTTTTCTTGATTATTCAGCCGATATTTTGTATATAAAACGTTTGCTTTTGTGTTGTTAACAGGATATAATATATATAGTAGGATTATATATTGCCGTACTATCGGTTCAGAAAAAATGCGTATGCAGAATACTGATTCTATAAAACCGGATGAACCAAAAGCAGTGACTCGCGGACCGGGACGCCGCACCGGCGGGTTAAGGGCCGGGGCATTGTCTCTGGGAATCTCTATAGCCGCGCATTCGGCGCTGGTGCTGTTTGCGGTGGTAATGGCGCTTTCTTTCGCGCGCAGGGAACCGTCCGCGCAGGTACTGCCGGCTTTTACCGTAAATTGCGTTGAACCCAGGCAGGAGCTTGTGTTTGAAAGCAAGCAATATATCTCCACGCCCATAACGGTTGTTCCCGACTATGATGTCGTAGAAATGCCCGCGATTGACGCGGAAAAAATTCTCACCGCGCATGAGCCCGAAAAAAAATCATCTGAATATAAGTTGGAAAACCCGGTTATCCGGCCCAATACGGCCCGCATGCCTTTTCAGGTAGTTGTACGCGAAAATGCGAAAGGCCCTGCGAAAGAGCCCGTAGGCAGTATTACGTCCGCGAGGATAGTTGAGAACAACCCCAAGCCGTCTTATCCGTATTTCGCGAGGACCATGAATTACGAAGGTCTTGTTGTTGTCCGCGTGGAGATTGCCGCGGACGGTACTGCAGCGAGGGTTGAGATAGCGGAATCTTCCGGTTACAACATACTTGACGAGGCCGCCGTGGATACGGTAAAGGAATGGGCATTCGTGCCGGCCATGAAGGACGGCATCGCGATGACCACCTGGCTGGAAATACCGATACGGTTTGTGCTGACGGAATAATTGCATGGAGGTTTTATGCAGAATATGACAAAGCTTCGGATCAATTTTCTTTTAGTATTGCTGATTGCAGGCATGCTTTTGCCCGCGGCAGTGTACGCGCAGACATCTACGGCGCCTTACACTTCAACAAGCCCGAGTTTCGCGGCCTATGACAGGAACGCCAGTATTGACGTGCCCGGGCCCGCGCCGCTTGACGCTTCCTGGCAGCAGCTTTCGCTTGCGGATTATTCCGCCATCGCGGCCATTGATTCCAATTACAAAGAAACCCGCAGGACCACGGCGAGATGGCAGTACGATTTCCAGCTCTATAGGTTCCGCATCACGCAGACCATCAGCCAGATTTCCAGCATAGATACTTCCTGGTATGGCTATGGCGAAGATAAGCCCGCCTATGACTGTTACTATTATATATGGAACTTTACTAATAACGCGTGGGAGCTCATGCAGAATGTTTATGCCCCGGTGCCCGATGGCGTGCTCCAGGGTTCGCGCGATGCCGCCGAATACGATCTGTCGCAATACGTGAATTCAAACGGTTACGTATATACCATGTCAAAGGCCCAGCATTATAATTATCCGCCCAACGTGCCGTCTCTCGTGTCTCCTTCAAACAATGCTACGATTGACTATAATGCCTGCAATCCTTCATTAGACGATAATCGTAATATGACGCTTTACTGGGCGAGCAACGGCGACCCTGACAATGACCCCTTGCAATATTATGGCGAAATCACCGAGACCCAGGGGAGCTGGACTTCAGCCTCGGGATGGACGACCGAGACATATTGGGGCTATAATGGCGGCATTGAATCCAACGGCAGTATCCTTTTGCCGGACCCGGGCAACGGTTCGCTTTATTTTTTCTGGCGCGCGCGCGCACGTGACGGCATTGACACCACGGCCTTCACCGGTTACTGGAGATTTATGATCCGTTACGTGCCTTATACCTGGAGTTGTCCGTACGTCTTCAGCTATGACGGCGAAAAATTCAATTTCGTTACCGAAACCGCCCACGGCTGTATTGATAATTTTAAATCCAATCCCGATATCCTTTATCCGAGATACGTTCCGTTATCAGAGCTCAAGCCGAACAAAGACGGCCAGTATCTCGTAAAACTCCGCGAAACACTCAGCGAGATTTCCTATGTTGACGAACTCCGGCTTGTTGCCGTGGAACAGCCTAACGGTTATCAGGTGCTATCCGGCATCGCCTACGGCATGCCAACCGGAAAAGAATTCAAATACTATACAGTAAAGAATCCCAAACCGCCTGTTGCGGCAAAACTCGGAGACAGTGACGTGCTCGGCCTTATAAAGTCACGGGACAACGTTCTTATTCCGGTTGACGCCGGCGGCAATAATTCCTGCGTATTGGATTTCGGCGCCATTGAACGTCCGGAATTCGCGAAACTTATACTCTACGGCTGGCTGGTAACCAATCCCGATTACACGGAGAACCAGCTTATTCCTTACGTAGAAGTTCAGGATGAAAAAGGCGGATGGAAGAAGGTAAAAGACACGGGCCTTTATTACGGCGACCTGACGACGCTCGTGGTTGACCTTGCGAATCTTGTCGGCAAAAACGCGAAGATACGCGTTTCAGGCATTTCCCCGAATTCGCCGAAGGTGTTCCATATTGATTGCGCTTTGATTGACGATTCAGAGCCTGTGAAGATTGAAACAGCGGTTATGGCCGCGGAAACCGGCGATTTCCGTTTCAGAGGCGCCTGCAATTCAACGACCGACGCGAACCTGTCCCAGCCCAAGGCGGTCCAGGATACTGCGGAAGCGCCCAATCCCGGATACCAGATGTACGGGCATTTCACGAAATACGGCGACGTAAAGGAACTCATAAACGCCGCGGATGATAAGTTTGTCATTATGCGTTGCGGGGACGAATTGATGGCGAGTTTTGCTTCAGGAAAACTTGACATGGCGAAAAATTACGCGTTTTTCCTTAAGGCGGATGTCCTTTACAAGACGCCGTCCCTCGGGCGCACCTCGGACCCGCTTCCTTCAAAGGAAATGAATGTTTATCCGCCGGACAATAAAAACCTCGTGAACGCGTCGTACCGGGAATATGTGACAAAATACAACACAAGGTTTTATGAAGAACCCAAAGAAACCGCGGGTCTAAAACCGTTCGTGCCTGTAAAAATAAAGGCAATAGAACAGCAAAAAGACGAGCCCAAGATACCGCGTTCGCTCAATACGAACCATGTCCAGCTTGTTATAAACTATCAAGGCAACGAATCGCCTACCACGCCGATACTTATTTCGCCCGAGGACGACGCCATCGGCGTTTCCACGGACCCGGATTTTTACTGGAGCCCTTCATTCGGGACCTCACCGATAACTTACGAGATACAGGTAGTCGCAGGCGCGCCGGATTTCACCTCGGCGAACGCGGTGATAATAGCGGACATAACGGGTCTTACGGTATCAAATTACACCACCCTTACAGGCCTTGCCGCGAATACTTTATTTTTCTGGCGCATACGCGCAAGCAATACCTTCGGCAACAGCAATTGGTCGGATGTCTGGTCGTTTGACACTGCAACAGCGCCGTCGGTGCCGGTGATGACCGCGCCTGCGGACGAAAAGACCGGCGTAACATTATCGCCTACCCTAAAATGGGAAGAGGCAACCGGTTTTGCGCCGTTGACATACGACGTGCAGGTATCGCCGGATAACCTGTTTACCGAGCTTACTATAGACGAGACAGGTGTTGACGCGAACGAATACGTATTGCACGACCTTACGCCGAATACGATTTACTATTGGCATGTAAGAGCGGTCAACAGCGCGGGCACAAGTGACTGGGCAAATGCCGCTGACCCGTGGTTTTTTGAAACCGGCGCGCCGTGCACGGCGCCGCAGTTGAGTTCGCCCATATTGAATCTGACGGACGTTTCAACGCCGACGACCTTCATCTGGAAGGCCGCGATAGGTTCAAATCCCATAACGTATTCTTTGCAGATTTCGGCGAACGCGTCTTTTACGTCAACGATATTAAGTTTAAGCGAATTGCAGACCACGTCATATACAACGGCAAATCTCCTGCCCAAGACCGGCTATTACTGGCGCGTAAGGGCTTCAAACACGGTAGGCGAGAGCGGTTGGTCAAGCGAATGGGTATTCAGCACGGCCGCGGCGCAGGATGTTACCACGACTACCGGCGGCACCACGTCGTCAACGACAAGCACGTCGGCAACGACCGCCGCCGCCCAAGACGAACCCATAAGGAAATGCTTTGCAGGAACCATGGCAGGCCGCGGAGGCAATCTGTTGATTGCGGCAGTATTGGGCTTATTGCTTTTAGGGCTGGGAACGGTTGTCAGTATCAGGAAATAGGACGGAGTCCTGCCGATTTAAGGACTGGATGATTTTGTGACTTAATGATTAACGACGAACGCGTAATCGTCAAATCATCAAGTTGTTAAATCACATTCTTTCTTTATACTTCGCATGTATCCGGAGTAAGCGCTTCGCTTTGGTACAGGGCAAAGCCGCGCCCAAAACTACGACGAAACGAATTTTAACCACAGATTTCACACATTCACTCTGGTTCAGTGCAGGCAAGATTTTCGCGAGATTATCTTCCTCTTTGCCTGCGATCGTATCTTGTGCGAATCTGTGCCTGCGTACCGAAGTGCCTGCCTTCGCGCTCCGTCGCTGAAGCTTTGCCCGTCCTCCGCAGTCCCGATAAATCGGGACGGAGGATGGAGAGCGTAGGCGACCGAAACGAAGCATCGGCTTCGTGCTTACGCACCGAAGCCCGCCTTCGCGCACCTGCGTGCCAAAGCACTTCGGTGCGTAGGCACGAAGCCCGCTTCGGTGGGCGTAGGAAGGTGCTTCAGCACGCAGGTGCGTGCAGGCAGGCTTAGGCACACAGGTGTGTAATCTTGCGGTTTCCGTCTATTGGCAAACTTATGCATTTCGCGCGGAAGTCTATCGGTTAGAAACTAAAGAGCATCCCGTCCAAACCGGCAAAAAAAAACATATACATTTTCCTTGACAAAATTGTTTGAATTTCGTATAGTACGGGTTCGGAAATAATCCGATATACATACATGTTAGATGTTCTTTGACAAAAACAGGCAAAAATGGTGAGGAGACGATTTGAGTTATTGACCGTTAATCGCGCGATTTATCGCGCGGTTAAATCCTGTTTATAAAACAGGAACCCCAAATTCTTTGAAAATAAAGAAAATTATGATTGAAGAATTTGATCCTGGTTCAGAGCTAACGTTGGCGGCGTGCCTAATACATGCAAGTCGCACGAGAAATCTTGCCGCAAGGTGAGAGAGTAAAGTGGCGAACGGGTGAGTAATGCATAGGTAACCTGCCCTTGAGATTAGGATAACTCCGCGAAAGCGGGGCTAATACTGAGTAATGTTGTCTTGGCGCATGCCATAACAACCAAAGCCGAAAGGCGCTTGAGGAGGGGCCTATGTCCCATCAGCCAGTTGGTAGGGTAATGGCCTACCAAAGCTATGACGGGTAGCCGATCTTAGAGGATGACCGGCCACATTGGGACTGAGACACTGCCCAGACTCCTACGGGAGGCAGCAGTAAGGAATATTGCGCAATGCCCGAAAGGGTGACGCAGCGACGCCGCGTGGAGGATGAAGGCCCTTCGGGGTTGTAAACTCCTGTCAGAGTGGGAAGAAATTCCGGAGCAATCCGGATTGACCTGCCCACCAGAGGAAGTGCCGGCTAACTCCGTGCCAGCAGCTGCGGTAATACGGAGAGCACAAACGTTGCTCGGATTTATTGGGCGTAAAGGGTGCGTAGGCGGCCAAGCAAATCAGGTGTGGAATCCTGCCGCTCACCGGCAGAAGTGCACTTGAAAATACTTGGCTAGAGTACAAGAGGGGTGAGTGGAACTCTAGGTGGAGCGGTGAAATGTGTAGATATCTAGAGGAACGCCGGAGGCGAAAGCGACTCACTGGTTTGTAACTGACGCTGAGGCACGAAAGCTGGGGTAGCAAACGGGATTAGATACCCCGGTAGTCCCAGCCCTAAACGATGGATACTAAGTAGGGGTCCCACCTGGGGTCTCTGCCGTAGCTAACGCATTAAGTATCCCGCCTGGGGAGTACGGTCGCAAGGCTAAAACTCAAAGGAATTGACGGGGGCTCGCACAAGCGGTGGAGCATGTGGTTCAATTCGACGCAACGCGAAGAACCTTACCAGGGCTTGACATGCAAGTAGTAAAGAGATGAAAGTTGAATGAACCGTAAAGTCGGTTGCTTGCACAGGTGCTGCATGGCTGTCGTCAGCTCGTGTCGTGAGATGTTAGGTTAAGTCCTTTAACGGGCGAAACCCTTGTCCTTAGTTGCCATTCTGCAAAGAGGGACTCTAAGGAGACTGCCGTCGTTTTTAAGACGGAGGAAGGCGGGGATGACGTCAAGTCATCATGGCCCTTATGTCCTGGGCTACACACGTGCCACAATGGTTGGTATAGAGGGTCGCCAAGCCGCAAGGCGGAGCCAATCCCCAAAGCCAATCTCAGTTCGGATCGGGGGCTGCAACCCGCCCCCGTGAAGCTGGAATCGCTAGTAATCGCGGATCAGCCACGCCGCGGTGAATATGTTCCCGAGCCTTGTACACACCGCCCGTCAAGCCA
>JACRIJ010000070.1 GCA_016220095.1 Planctomycetota bacterium
GTGTCCCAGTTAGCCGCATTCTATTATAAGTATTCACACAAGGAAAATCTATCTAAATTTCACCGGCCCGCGAAAGCCCTGTTAAAAGCACTGATAAGCCCCCCTATCCACCTTTTCTATTTCTGCTTTTATTCATCGCTGGGCCTTACAATAAAAAGTTGCAAATTTGCGAAAGGTTATGTATAATATAAATATAAAGAGTACTTTTGCACTGTCGGCTTTGTAAGGCCCATTTTTAAGGAGTGATACTATGCCGCTAAAAGACCGTGGAAAATTTGAATCCAAAAAGGACGCCTCCCCCAATATAGACCCCGTCAGCATATTCTCTTCCGTAAGCAATACCGTTGATTTCGCTTCTTATAAGGAACTCCATTGGGAAGGCTCGTTTGACGAATACCTCCAGCTGATCGCCAAGAACCCCAAGATGCTCAGAAACGCCTTCCAGCGCATCTACGATATGATTATCTCGTACGGTTTTGAGGAATATACCGAACACAGAGAGCCTATGGTCAGATACCGCTTTTTCACCGACCCCGTCACCAACGGGAAGGACTCTCTTTTCGGCCTGGAAAAAAGCCTTATGTCCCTTGTAAATTTCTTCAAATCCGCGGCCTTCGGGTACGGCACTGAAAAAAGAATACTCCTCCTCCACGGCCCCGTGGGAAGCGCCAAAAGCACCATCGTGCGCCTGCTGAAAAAAGGCCTTGAAGCGTATTCAAAAACCAAAGACGGCGCTATTTACACCTTCTCGTGGAAAGACCCTAACAATCCTTCCGGCTGGACGGTCTGCCCCATGCATGAAGAACCCCTGAAACTCATCCCGCATGAAGCGCGCCAGCAGGTGCTTAAGGAAATAAACAGGCCTTCAGCCGTTGACGGCTATGAAATCCGGGTGGAAGGCGATATCTGCCCGTTCTGCAGGAAAACCCATAACGATTACCTGCAGAAATTCCAAGGCGATTGGAAAAAAGTCATTGAACAGGTCAGAGTCACGCGCTTACTGCTCTCCGAAAAGGACCGCGTCGGCATCGGTACGTTCCAGCCTAAGGATGAAAAAAACCAGGATT
Source organism: Planctomycetota bacterium (assembly GCA_016220095.1). Classification (GTDB taxonomy): domain Bacteria; phylum Planctomycetota; class MHYJ01; order JACQXL01; family JACRIJ01; genus JACRIJ01. The sequence continues at coordinate 1,068 of JACRIJ010000070.1, forward strand.
CCACCGAACTTACCGGCGATATCAATTACAGGAAAATAGCCGAGTACGGCTCGGATTCGGACCCGCGGGCGTTTAACTTCGACGGCGAATTCAACGTCGCCAACAGGGGCATCATTGAATTCATTGAAGTACTTAAACTTGATGTGGCCTTCCTCTACGACCTCCTCGGCGCTTCGCAGGAACACGTTATTAAACCCAAAAAATTCAGCCAGACCGATATTGATGAAGTAATCATCGGCCATACCAATGAACCCGAATACAAACGCCTCCAGAATAACGAATTGATGGAGGCCTTCCGCGACAGGACCTTGAAAATAGACGTGCCTTATACGCTCAAACTTGACAAGGAAATCCGCATCTATGAACGCGATTATAACCGCGAAAAGGTCAAAGGCAAACACATGGCCCCCCATACGGTGGAAGTCTGCGCCATGTGGGCCATACTCACGCGCCTGGCCGAACCTAAAAAGGCCACTCTCCAGCTTATGCAGAAATTGAAATTGTATAACGGCAAAACCCTGCCCGGCTATACCGAAGATAATATCAGGGAACTTATGCTTGAAAGCGAACGCGAAGGCATGGAAGGCATATCGCCAAGATATATCCAGGATAAGATTTCCAATACGCTCGTCAAAACCCCCGCGGGCGGCTGCATTAACCCGTTTATGGTCCTCAACGAACTTGAGGAAGGCTTGAGCCACCATTCGCTCATTACAAGCGACGACCAGAAAAAACATATCAAGGAATTGCTCGCGGTCGTGAAAGAGGAATACGAAGATATCGTAAAGAACGAGGTACAGCGCGCTATCTGCGCTGACGAAGAAGCCATCAGCCGGCTGTGCTCCAATTACATTGACAACCTTAAGGCATATACGCAGAAGGAACGCCTGAAAAACCGCTACACCGGCCAGGATGAGGAACCCGATGAACGTCTTATGCGCTCCATAGAAGAAAAAATCAACATTGAAGACAGCCGTAAAGATGATTTCAGAAGGGAAATAATGAATTATATCGGCGCGCTTTCGCTGGAAGGCAAGAAATTTGACTACCGCAGTAATGAACGCCTCCAGAAGGCCCTTGAACTGAAATTGTTTGAAGACCAGAAGGATACCATCAAACTGACCAGCCTTGTCACTAATATCATTGATAAGGAAACCCAGGAAAAAATTGATATCGTAAAAAGCCGCCTTATAAAAAGCTACGGTTACTGCGATATCTGCTCCACGGACGTGCTCAGCTACGTGGCAAGCGTGTTCGCAAGAGGCGGAAGCAAAGAATAAAACGAAGAATGAAGAATGCAAAATGAAGAAGGACGGACGGAACGAAAACAAATAAGAGCGAATGGCCATTCGCCCCTCCCGCGGGAATTCAAATTCCGGATTCCCGCTGTATAAGCATTGCAATTTATGATAAAGAAAATAGATAAAGACCAGGCCAGATTCAGGCAGATAGTCCGCGGAAAAATCAAGAAAGAACTCCGCAAATACATGACTAAATCTGAATTTATCGGCAAGGAAGGCAAGAATATCGTCAGTATTCCCCTGCCTCAGATAAATATCCCCCGCTTCCGCTACGGCAATAACGAAACGTCCGGAGTCGGCCAGGGTGAAGGCGAAGTCGGCTCCCCTATCGGCCAGGGCGACGAAAAAGAAGCCGGTTCCCAGGCAGGCGACCAGCCGGGCCAGCATATACTTGAAGTGGAAATCACACTTGAAGAACTCGCTAAAATTCTCGGGGAAGACCTTAAACTGCCCAACATAAAGCCTAAAGGCAAAAGCACTATCATCGCTGATAAACATACCTATACCGGCATCAGCAAGGCCGGGCCAGAATCGCTCCGGCATTTCAAACGCACCTACAGGGAAGCATTGAAAAGACAGCTGGCTATGGGGCTTTTTGACCCCGACCACCCGCTCATAATACCCATCCGCGAAGACAAACGCTACCGCACCTGGCGCCTTAAGGAAGTCCCTTATAATAACGCGGTCATCATATATATGATGGATGTCTCGGGCTCCATGGGGGACGAACAAAAAGAACTCGTCAGGATTGAGGCGTTCTGGATTGATACGTGGCTGCGCTCGCAATATAAAAAAATTGATACCCGTTATATAGTGCACGACGCAGCCGCGAAAGAGGTTGACCAGCATACATTTTTCCATATACGCGAAAGCGGCGGCACAAAAATTTCATCCGCCTTCACGCTCTGCAATGAAATCATTAATGCGTCCTACAACCCTTTTATATGGAATATATACCTCTTCCACTTTTCGGACGGCGATAACTGGGGCGTTGAAGATACAAAGAAATGCGCAAGCCTGCTTGAAAAAGAACTGCTTCCGAAAACCAACCTCGTATGCTACGGCCAGGTCAAAAGCGCCTACGGCACCGGCCAATTCAAAAAAGACCTTGAAACGGCTTTCCCTGACGAAGAAAAATTGATTACCTCTGAAATAAACGATCTGGATTCAATTTATGACTCCATTAAGGATTTCCTCGGCACCGGACGATAACTAAGGAGGAAAAAGGAAAAACGAAGAATGAAGGACGTTGTCCGGTTCCCGTTGCCCGTTTCCCGGTTCCCGTTTAAACAGGCCACGGGAAACGGGTCACGGATCCTAAGTCCGAAGTCTTAAGTCTTGCGTCTGGAATCACGACTCAAGACTCTACATGGTGTTACAATATGACTAATTCGCTTACAAGAGAACTTATAACCATAAAAAACGACATACTGAAGGTCGCGTTGGATTACGGCCTGGATCCGTTTACCACTATCTTTGAACTCGTTGACTACGACGAACTTAACGCCGTAGCCAGTTACGGAGGCTTTCCCACGCGCTACCCGCACTGGAAATTCGGGATGGAATACGAGGAATTATCCAAAACCTACGCCTACGGACTGCAGAAAATCTACGAACTCGTCATCAATAACGACCCCTGCTACGCATACCTCATGAAATCCAACAGCCTTATAGACCAGAAACTCGTCATCGCGCATGTCTATGCCCATTCGGATTTCTTCAAAAACAACATGTGGTTCAGCCAGACCAACCGCAAAATGGTCGACGAAATGGCCAACCATTCCACCCGCATACGCCGGTATGCCGATAAACACGGTGAAACCGAAGTGGAAAGCTTCATTGATACCTGCCTGTCGCTGGAAAACCTGATTGATACGCATTCAATGTACTCCGTGCCGAAAAGCAGCCATTCAATGCCCTCAATGTCCGTCCCTGATACCGACCGGATAACCCAGCCGCAGGTCGTAAAGCTGAAAAGCAAAGAATATATGGACAAATACATCAACACACCGGGATTCATGCGCAAACAAAAGGAAAAAATACAGGAAGCCGAAGACCAGAAAAAGAATTTCCCGCCCGCGCCGGAAAAGGACGTGCTGAAATTCCTAATTGATTACGCCCCCATGCGGAACTGGCAAAAGGACATCCTCTATACGGTGCGCGAAGAATCTTATTATTTCGCCCCTCAGGCAATGACAAAAATAATGAACGAAGGATGGGCAAGTTACTGGCATTCCAAAATACTAACGCAAAAAGTCCTTGCCGCGAACGAAATCATTGATTTTGCCGACCATCATTCCGGCACGGTCGCCGTAAGCCCGGGCCGCCTCAACCCGTACAAACTCGGCCTGGAAATCTTCAGGGATATTGAAGACCGCTGGAACAAAGGCAAATTCGGTAAGGAATACGCCGAATGCGACGATATTAACAAGAAGAGAAACTGGAACCTTAACCTCAACTTGGGCCAGAAGAAAATCTTTGAAGTAAGGAAAATATACAACGACATCACTTTTATCGATGAATTTTTCACGATGGAATTCTGCGAAAAACAGAAAATGTTCGCCTATAAGCTTGACACCGCGACAAACCAATACGTAATAACGGACAGGGAATTTGAAAAGGTGAAAAAAGCCCTGCTCTTCAGGCTTACCAATATGGGCCACCCGCATATTGCCGTTGAAAACGGCAATTACAAGAACCGCGGCGAACTCCTGCTCCGGCATTACCATGACAACACCGAACTCCAGCTTGACGAGGCTATTGACGTTATGAAAAATATTTTTCTTATATGGCAAAGGCCCGTGAACATACTAACCATCGCGGAAGGCGATGAAAAAATAATCTCCTACGACGGACAAAACGTAAAACAAGAAACGATCTGATTGATTAAAAGATTAAAGATTTGAAGATTCTAAGATTACGGATTCTATAATCTTTTAATCTTGTAATCTTTTAATCTTGGAATCTTTTAGTCTTACAGCCGCGTAATCTTGTAATCTTTAAATCTTCCAATCTTTAAATCGACTTTATGCTTGCAAAGAGAACCGATAAACTTCAGGCGTCAGGAATAAGAAAAATCTTTGACCTGATCCATACAATGAAGAACCCCATAAATCTTTCCATCGGCCAGGCGCATTTTGACCTGCCCCAGCCGATAAAAGACGTCGCCATAAAGGCGATTTATGACGGGTTTAACAAGTACGCGCCTACGCAGGGCCTGCCCGAACTCGTTGACCGCCTGAAAAAACATATCGCTACAGCAACCGGCGCTGAACCTGACTCCGTAGTAGTCACCAACGGCGCGTCCGGCGGACTGTTCCTTACGTTCCAAATGCTCCTCAACAGCGGCGACGAAGTGCTCGTGCCGGACCCTTATTTCATAATGTACGCGAATCTCATCCAAATGTGCGGCGGCATCCCGGTTTACATAGACACATACCCTGAGTTCAAGCTCACGCCGGAAAAAATTGAACGCGCCGTAACCCCGAAAACAAAAATCCTTATCTTAAATACCCCTGTCAATCCCACCGGAATAGCCTATACGGACAGCGAAATCAAAGAAATAGTTGAATTAATTGAAAAACACGGCATTTTACTGATTTCAGACGAGGTCTATGACCATTTCATCTATGACTTTCCGCATTCAAGCCCGCTGAAATATTATAAAGACCGCACCGTATATATAAACGCTTTCTCCAAAACGCTCGGCATCGCCGGATGGAGGATCGGATACGCGGCTTTCCCAAAATGGATGTACGAAAAAACAACCACGCTCCAGCAATTTTCCTTCGTATGCACGCCGGCGCCGTTCCAAAAGGCCGTGCTTGCCGGGCTTGATTACGACATGTCGGACCAATACGCGTCTTATAAACAAAAACGCGATTTGACTTATGACCTGCTAAAAAATACTTTTGACGTGGTTAAACCGCAGGGGGCTTTTTATATATTCCCGAAAGTGCCGCGGGGAACCGACATGGATTTTGTGCAGGCGGCCGTTGATAAAAACGTCCTCATCGTGCCCGGAAGCGCCTGCTCGCGGAAAAACACGCATTTCCGCATGTCATTCGCCGTGGAAGACGAACAATTGAAAAAAGGCATTGAAATCCTGAAAAAAATTGCTTATGAATAAAATGCTATCAGACCGTACAAATAAAATGGACGCATCCGCCTATAAGCGGATTTTTGACCTTATCCATTCCCGGAAGGATATGGTCAATCTCTCCGTCGGACAGGCGCATTACGATGTCCCCGAACCCATCAAGGCAGTAGCCGCAAAGGCAATCAACGACGGATTCAATAAATACACCCCTACCCAGGGACTGCCGGAACTCGTGGAAAAACTCAAAACAACCATTGAACGCAATACCGGCCATAATCCATACGGGGTAATGGTTACCAACGGCGCCGCCGGCGCGCTCCTGCTTGCATTCATGGTACTGCTTGACGCAGGCGACGACGCCCTCGTGCCGGACCCGTACTTCCTGTCATATCTCAACATCCTCGCCACGTGCGACGCAAACCCGGTCTTTATAGACACCTGTCCGGATTTCAAACTTACACCGGAAAAAATCGAAAAAAGCATAACCCCAAGGACAAAAATCCTTATCTTTAACAATCCCGTAAACCCGACCGGCGTCGCATACACGGAAAAGGAAATCAAAGCCATAGCCGATGTCGCCGCGCGCCACAGAATAACCGTTATTTCCGACGAGGTTTACGACCACTTCTCTTACGATTTTCCGCACGTAAGCGCGCTGAAGTTCCATCCTGAAAATACGGCCTATGTCAACGCCTTTTCCAAAACCTACGGCGTGCCGGGATGGCGCATGGGATACCTTGCAGTGCCTGAATGGATGTGGGATAAGGTAACCATGCTACAGCAATTCAGCTACGTCTGCACGCCCGCGCCATTCCAAAAGGCAATGCTCTTCGCGCTGGATTTTGACATGTCAATGTACCATTCGGAATACGAAAAAAAACGCGATATTGCCTGCGAAATGCTGAAAGGCGCGTTTGAATTCGTAAAACCGCAGGGAACATTTTATATCTACGTCAAAGTGCCTTTCGGAACCGACCTTGAATTCATTGAAAAAGCCGCCCAAAACGGACTTTTGCTTATACCAGGCTCGGCCTGCTCCCAGAGGCATACGCATTTCAGAATGTCATTTGCCGCCCCTGATGAAAAATTGATTAAGGGTTTGAACATACTCAGATCGCTCGTTACAAAGTAACCGGTAAGGAGTAGCGAGAGACGAGACGAGACGAGACGGAACGAAAGAAAGACGGAATGGCAGGATGATAGAATGTTTCCAAACTAACACTCTATCATTCTTTCACCCTATTACATGGCGGGTCACGGGTCACGGAAAACGAGCCACTAATTCTGTGTCCTGCGTCCTAAGCCAGGAGTCTATAGTCCGTCGTTTCGTCAGACATAAGTCTCTTAAAGGTCTCGTAAAGTTCCTGTTAAGAAACGTGCGCTTTCATGACTAAAACAGAAAAAATAAAGGAATTTTTCGGCCTGAAAAAAAGCATGGCCGGCCTGCTTGCAATGGTAGTTCTCGTCGGCCTCGGCGAAAAAATGGCCGAAAGATTCCTGCCCATATACCTGCTCGCCCTGGGCGCCTCGCCGCTCATACCGGGCTTATTGAACGGGCTTGACAATCTGCTTTCCGCGCTGTATTCATTTCCCGGCGGCTGGCTTTCTAATAAAATAGGAGTCAAAAAATCCCTGTTGATTTTCAACCTTATCGCCCTGACAGGGTACGCCATAGTAATCCTGATTCCACACTGGATTGCGGTAATCGCAGGCTCTGTGTTTTTCCTGTCATGGACGGCGCTTTCGCTCCCTGCGACAATGGAACTCGTCTCCGCAGTTCTTCCAAAAAACAAGCGGACAATGGGCGTATCAATGCATTCTCTCGTGAGACGACTGCCCATGGCAATAGGGCCCGTAATGGGCGGAGGCCTGATAGTCCTTCTCGGCGAAACAACCGGCATCAGGGCCGCATTCTGCTGTGCCTTCGCTCTGGGAATAGTTTCTCTCATCCTTCAGCAAAAGCTCATAACCGAAACGCCTCCGGGAAATAAACAGACAAACGGATTCATCCATACCGTCAGAAGGATGCCGGCCGAATTGAAAACACTGCTTGTCTCGGATATTTTCATACGTTTCTGCGAACAGATACCTTACGCGTATGTCATCATATGGTGCATGAAAAGCCCGGAAGGCGCCCGCATAAACGGATTCCAATTCGGCATACTCACGGCAATTGAAATGGCGACTGCGCTCCTGATTTACGTCCCTGTGGCATACCTCGCCGATAAAGGCACAAAAAAACCCTATGTGGTTATAACATTCGTCAACTTCACGGTATTTCCGATATTCCTGTATTTTTCAAGGTCTTACTGGATGCTCATAATGGCATTCATAATAAGAGGATTTAAAGAATTCGGCGAACCTGCAAGAAAAGCGCTGATAATGGACCTCGCGCCTGAAGACGCTAAGGCGATAACATTCGGCGCGTATTATATGATAAGAGATATAGTTGTTTCACTGGCGGCATTCGGCAGTGCTTTTCTGTGGCAGGCCTCGCCCCGGGTGAATTTCTTCACAGCGGCTTTCTTCGGAATAGCCGGATTGGCCGTCTTCGCAATAGGCGGCAAAAATCAAAAAAAAACAACTTCTTGACACCGCACTAAAAAACATGTATAATGTTCATAACATAAGATATTTACAAGGAGTATCGCCAATGAATAAAGTTCTAAAACAACGAATATCCGGAGGATTGGTGCTGGAAAAATCGTTAATGGATGAAGCCGCTATCGGCAATGTCGTCGAGGTTGTCGTTCATAAAAAAATTATTTTGATTCTGCCCGCAATAAAACATCAGGGGTGGAAGACACTTAAAGAAATTGGCGGAAACGCGGAGGCTGGTGTTTTACGTGATCCTTCTGAAAAACATAACACCTACCTGTATAAGGTAAAAAAACGTGATATTCATTGTTACAAGCGCATGGATTGCCTTGACAGACAACAAGGATATTAATCATCTGAAATCAGTAGGTTTTAGAAATAAATTGCTTATTTCAAAAACACGCCTATTAACAACCAATTTCGTTATGGACGAAACTTTTACCCTGATGTTAATGGACCTTGGATACAAAAAAACAGTCGAATTTAAAAATAATCTTGATCAGCTTGTTTACAGCAATCTACTTATGTATTATACTATAACGCAACAAACAGAAGAAGAAGCATGGCATGTATTTAAAAGCTTTAATAAGGATAAAACATGGTCATTTACGGATTGTACAAGCAAGGTTGTAATGGATAGTCTGGGGGCAAATGAAGCGTTTGCTTTTGACAGGCATTTTGAACAAATGGGATTTACAAAACTGCCTTTCTGATTTCATTATGATATGATTCAGTATCAATAATCTCATATATTGTTATTGAAAAACCAGTACTGCTTAAAGGGAAATAAATTGACCGTGGAATACGTTATTGATATAGAGAATGAAATAGAATTGGAAATAACTATAAATGCACAACAAATCGGGAATGGCTTTATTCGTAACCATACTCATGCTCGCTATTCTAATAATAGTGGTGTCACAGCTCAGCTTGTCGACAAAAATGGAACTCGCCGTTTCGCAGAACGTAAAATCCGACACGCAAAATTACTATGCCACTCTTGCGGCCGTGGACAAGGCCAAACTGATAATCGCGGCGGATACCAAGGATTCGCAATATGACGACCTCACGGAGTTCTGGGCAAGAGAACATGAGGCCGAGAATTTCTCCGGCACTTCCGTCAAGCTCTCCATTGAAGACGAGTAAAGAAAATTCAACATCCACCGCCTCCGCAAGCAGGATGGCACTATAGACCCCACTGCCGAAACGCAGTTTAAACGCCTCATGAAAACTCTCGGACATACTGAGGAAACCGCCAATGACCTTATGGAAAACATCGCGGATTATCTTGACGAAAATACACAAGGCGAATACGAAACGGACGCGAGAAACGATAAGTTCATCATGCCTGAAGAACTGCTTTTTCTTGAAAAAGCCACTGAAGACATCATCTACGGCAAAACTGAAGACGATAAAACCACGCCCGGATTATTGCAATATATCACCACCTGGTCTTCAGGTCAGATTAATATCAATACCGCTTCCAGCGAGGTGCTGCAATGCCTATCGGATAAGATGACCCCTGAGATAGCCAATGCCATAATATCGTACAGGCAGGAAACAGGCGAGAACGGGAAACCGAAATCATTTAAGAACATCCAGGACCTGCGCCTCGTTACGGAAGTAGCCGGAGAGGTCTTTGCGGATATATCAAACTACGTAACGACAACCAGCACGTATTTCTCGGCAATCATAACATGCCAGAACAGCAAATTGGCCAAAGGTTCGCGTACCGTGCTCCAGAGAACGCCGAAAGGCACGAAACAGGTGTTTTTTGACATTGATTATACGCCTAAGGCAATCATCAGGCCGGAGATAAAAAACGAATAATGAAAAATGCAAAATGAAGAAGGACGGACGCAGTAGCGAGTAGCGGATAGTGAGTAACGAAGCACGGAACAAAGTTCCATTGCATATTATAGAATTTGACTATTGTATAGTAATGGTTTTCTCTGTAAGGCCTCAGTCGAGGTTACGCTTAACACCCCCCTAACCCCCTTCCTACGCCCGCCGAAGCGGGCTTCGTGCCTACGCACCGAAGTGCCTGCCTTTGCGCTCCGTCGCTGAAGCTTTGGAGCGTAGGCGACCGAAACGAAGCATCGGCTTCGTGCTTACGCACCGAAGCCCGCCTTCGCGAAGCCCGCTTCGGTGGGCGTAGGAAGGTGCTTCAGCACGCAGGTGCGTGCAGGCAGGCTTTGGCACGCAGGTGCGCGAAGGCGGGCTCTTAATAGAGGGGAAATTCGTATATGTCCCCTCTAAAAAGAGGGGAACCAGAGGTGTGTCGTCCGTGTTCAGCGTTATCGAAAAACCAGCAAAAAACCACCTCGACTGAGGCGGTACTCCTGTCTTCTATTTTTTATTGACAATTATCCAAGTTTATGGTTAAATTTTTGAGTTTTTATTTAACCCTGTTTTATGGAATACTAATTTATGGTAAGAGATTATGATTTTAAGACAATAGAAGCTAAATGGCAGAAAATATGGTCGGAAAATAAAATGCTCGTCGCCGACACCGCATCCAATAAGGAAAAATTTTACTGCCTTATGATGTTTCCTTACCCGTCAGGCACCTTGCATGTAGGCCACGGCAAGAATTATATTATCGGAGACGCTGTCGCCAGATATAAAACAGTCCGCGGTTTCAACGTGCTTAACCCCATGGGTTGGGACGCGTTCGGTCTGCCGGCTGAAAACGCTGCCATCAAAGGCGGCCTGGACCCGAAAACACACACCCTAAACAATATCGCAAGCATGAAACTGCAGTTCTTCCGCTGGGGCTGTCTCTACGACTGGGGACGGGAAGTCAATACCTGCCTCCCCGATTACTATAAATGGACCCAGTGGATGTTCCTCCAGATGCATAAAAGGAAATTGGCCTATAAAAAACTCGGCCCCGTAAACTGGTGCAATACGTGCCAGACTTCACTTGCCAATGAACAGGTAGTTGACGGCGCCTGCGAACGCTGTAATTCGCCCGTCGTCCAGAAAGAACTCTCCCAGTGGTATTTGAAAATCACCGAATTCGCAGACCGCCTCCTTGAAGACCTTGACCTGCTTGAAGATACCTGGCCGGAAAAAGTCCTTACCATGCAGGAAAATTGGATCGGCAGGAGCGAAGGCGTGGAATTGTTCTTTGATTTGGAAGATTCCGAAGACGTCATCACATGCTTTACCACCAGAGTGGATACTATCTACGGCGTGACCTTCGTCGTACTCGCCCCGGAACACCCGCTCCTTGAAAAACTCCTTCAGGATAATCCTGAAAAAGAAGACATCATGGAATTCGTCCGTAAGACAAAAGAAAAATCCTTTATGGAACGCACCTCGCCGGAAACGGAAAAAGAGGGCATGTGGCTTAATAAAAACGTGCTTAACCCGCTTACCGGCGAATGCATACCTCTTATGGTGGCAAATTATGCCCTGATGGAATACGGCACCGGCGCCGTCATGGGCGTACCGGCCCACGACCAGCGGGATTTCCTTTTCGCGCAAAAATACGAACTTGACATTAAAGTAGTCATAGCTCCGCCTAATAAAGAACTTGACCCGGCCGCCATGACAAGGGCTTTTGAAGAAGACGGCATACAATGCAATTCCGGAAACTTCAGCGGGCTTCCCAACAGATTCGCCATGAAAAAAATAGCCGATTACGTCATTCAACATAAATTCGGCAGGGCCGCCGTGCATTACCGGCTCCGAGACTGGCTTATTTCCAGGCAACGCTACTGGGGCGCGCCTATTCCTGTAATATACTGCGAAAAATGCGGCACCGTGCCTGTACCGGAAAAAGACCTGCCCGTGCTCCTGCCGGATAACGTAAAATTCAAACCTACCGGCCGAAGCCCATTGCTGGATGTGCCGGAATTCCTCAATACCTCCTGTCCGAAATGCCACGGACCGGCAAAAAGGGAAACCGATACCATGGATACCTTCGTGGATTCCAGCTGGTATTTCCTCAGATACCTGAGCCCGAAAGACGCCTCAAAACCGTTTGATTCGGCAATCGTAAATAAATGGATGCCCGTTGACCAGTATATCGGCGGGGTGGAACACGCCATACTCCACCTGCTGTATTCAAGATTCTTTACGAAATTCCTGTACGACCAGGCGCTCGTGGAATTTGAAGAGCCGTTCGCGAAACTTTTCACCCAGGGCGTGATTACCAAAGACGGCATCAAGATGTCCAAATCCAAAGGCAACGTCGTCAGCCCCGAACCGCTGATTGACCAGTACGGCGCGGATACCCTACGCCTGTACACGCTGTTTATCGGCCCGCCTGAAAAGGACGCCGAATGGGTTGAAAAGAGCGTCATCGGCGGATTCAGGTTCCTCAATAAATTGTGGGAAATCACGAATAATTTCGCGGATAAAGTGAACGGCCTTTCAGGCGGAATCAAAAACGCGAAAGAACTCCCTGAGGAATTCCAGAATATATTCCGGAAGACCCATCAAACCATAAAAAAATGCACACACGATATGGAAGGCGCGTTCCATTTCAATACCGCCATAAGCCATGTAATGGAACTTGCTAACGACCTCAGCCGCCTGAAAGCGGACGAGATAACGGACGAGAATTGCCTGCGCGCGGTAAAATTCAGCCTTGAAAGCGCCGCCGTACTGATGTTCCCGTTCGCGCCGCATATCACGGAGGAATTGTGGCAGGTGCTCGGCCATGACAAGAGCATTTTCCACACGACCTGGCCGGTATATGACGAGGACGCCGCAAAGGAAGACGAAATAGAACTCGCAGTGCAGATAAACGGCAAGGTGCGCGGCAAGATAGTCATTCCCGCGGAAGCCGCGGAAGACAAGATAAAAGAACTCGCACTCGCCAATGAAGACGTAAAAAAACACATTGAAGGCAAGGAAATTAAAAATGTAATTTACGTCGCAGGACGTCTGGTGAACGTAGTCATAACGAGTAACGAAGACGTTACGCAGTAATCAGTGACCAGTGGTTAGTGGACGAATTAAAAGTTTAAAATTAAAAATTAAGAATAATGAACGAGATATGCGATATGGGATGTGAGATACGAACGAAACCGCAATCTTAAAATCGTAATCTTTCATCTTCTAATCTTAGAACCCGTAATCTTTTAATTTTAGAATCTTCGTATCTTGGAATCTTATCTCAGGAGTAATCCATAGTGTTCCATAAAATCTTATGGCTATCGCTGGCAGGCGCGGGCGGCACGCTTGCAAGATTCGGCTTGTCCGGATTAGTGCAGAAGTTCAGCAGCAATTCCTCATTCCCATGCGCGACCGCAACCGTTAATTTTGCAGGTTGTTTCCTGGCAGGACTGTTTCTGGTGTTTTTTGAAAACCGGCAGGTCATACCGGCAGAGGCAAGGGTATTCATTTTCGCCGGTTTCATGGGCGCGTTCACGACCTTTTCCGCGTTTGTAATGGAGACGGGCGAATTGGCGCGTTCAGCAAACTGGACGTATGTGGCAGTCAACATATTAGTGCAAAATGTGCTCGGTTTTACGGCCTTGCTGGCGGGTATTACAACAGGCCGCAGGTTGATATGACCCCTCTCTTATTGTGAAATTTCAACAAGTTTAGTCCTGCTTGAACGTCCTTTCAGGATTGTGACATTCCTTTTCGGCACGCCAAAATGCCTGCTTAACAATTCTATTAATGCCTCGTTCGCGCGGCCTTCTACAGGAGGCGCGTTGACGCGCACGACGAATTCGCCGGCCCCGGACTGCTCAATACTCTCCTTGCGGGAATTGGGCTTGATTTTTACATTGATTTTCATTATAGACACGAAAATGGATTACAAGATTACAAGATGACAAGATGACGGATTAGAAGATTCGTAATAATTAAACCGTTTGCAGTATTTTGTCATTGCTAATCCCGACAACGGTTGGGATTAAGCAATCCTTCGGCAATTTTGTTAAGAGATTACTTCGTCCCTATTGCTATCGGGACTCGCAATGACAAGTATTCCATTAAACTGCAAATGACTAAGGTATTACGAAGATTCTAAGATTACGGTTTCGTCCGTATCTCACATCGCATATCACACATCCAGTCCGTTATTCTTAATTTCTAATCTTAAACTCTTAATTCGTCAACTGGCTACTCGCTACTATTTCAACACCTCCGTATTTTCCACCACTTTAACATCAAGCTCTTCATGCTGTACCTCGGGATACCTGTATATTTCGCCCTTGTAATTGCGCATGATAATCTCTTTATTGGTACGGCGGGTGACGTATTTGGGAAGGAGAGGTATCTTACCGCCGCCCTGTGGTGCGTCTATCACAAAATGGGGCACTGCAAGGCCCGAAGTATATCCGCGCAGGCCGCGGATAATATCCAAACCTCTTTCCATCGGGGTCCTGAAATGGTTCGTGCCTTTGGTCACGTCCGCCTGATACAGGTAATACGGCCTCACCCTACATGCCAGCAACTGCTGGAAAAGCTTCGTCAATATCTCCGGCGAATCGTTCACGCCCCTTAGAAGCACCGACTGGTTATTCACCGGAAAACCGCTGTCAACCAGCCTGCCGCACGCCTCGCGCGCCTCGGGTGTCAATTCGTCCGGATGGTTGAAATGCACGTTAATAAAAATCGGATGGTGTTTTTTCAGCATCCTGCACAGCCTCTGCGTTACGCGCATCGGCAGGGCGCACGGCACGCGCGTGCCTATGCGTATTATCTCCACATGGGGAATTTTTCTCACATTCCCCACTATATCTTCCAGAACCTCATCCGCCAGCATTAAAGGATCGCCGCCGGAAAGGATAACATCTCTTATTTCGGAATGGTTTTTAATGTACTCTATGCCCGCCTTTATGGTATCGGCGCTTATCATCTGCGGGTCGCCGACCTTGCGCTTCCTCGTGCAGAACCTACAGTACATCGCGCATTGCGATGAAACAAGGAACAAACACCTGTCAGGATACCTGTGCGTAAGGTTTGGCACCGGAGACTGCTGTTCTTCCGAAAGCGGGTCTTCCATGCAGACAGTATCCCTGAGTTCCGCTATATCGGGCACCGCCTGCCTGTATATGGCAGGGCTGTCGGAATTGCGGATCACGTCCATAAAATACGAATTGATTCTCATCGGGTACTTCCCGATGACTTGTTTTGCCTCCCCGGTATCAACGCCCGGGAAATGCAGGGAGAGATCATCAGCCGTGGTAAGTGACTCTTTTACAAGTCGTAACCAATCGTCCATAAAAACTAACTCCTAATAGAACTATGCCGGAAACAAAACATGCCGCCAGTTGCGGTTCTTCCGGTCTTATGCTTTAACAGCCCTTAACAGGGCGTTCTTAACCAATTTTTCTACGAAATCTTCATACGTCCATCCGCGAACCCGGACGGACCTTGCCAACCCGGCATCCGGCGATATGTCAGGATTCGGATTGACTTCAAGTATATACGGCACATTGTCCAATCCGAGCCGTATGTCAATCCGCGCATAATCGCGGCATCCGAACATATTGTACGCCTCAAGCGCAACCTCTTTTACGTCGTTTTCAATGTCTGGCTCAAGCACCGCGGGACATATCGGCACCGTACCTTTGTATTCAACACTGTCCGTTTTCCATTTCGCATCGTATGTGACTATCTTAGGCTTATCCGGCGGCAACCCGGAAAAATCAATTTCAGAAATAGGCAGGATTTCCGCTGGATTGTTGCCGACAATCGCGACGTTCAATTCCCTGCCTTCAATGAATTCCTCCACCAGTATGGGCTGTTTAAATTGTTCGTAAAGCGAAGCTACTTTCTCTTTAAGTTCTTTTATGGTTTTTACAACGGAAGAATCCGATATCCCAACACTGCCGTCTTCGCTTGCGGGTTTTACGATAATAGGAAACCTTACAACGCCTCTTTTCCATTTAAATTCAGGCGAATTTATCAACAAATGCCGCGGCGTATCCAGACCGTTATAAGCCAGTATCTCCTTTGCCCGCGCCTTGTACAAGGCCAATCCGAGCGTTACCGGATTGGAGCCCGTGTAAGGTATCTGCAGAAGTTCGTATATTCCGGCTACGCTGACCTCCAGCACGCTCTGGCCGTAAACCTGTTCTACAAGATTGACAATCACTTCAACGTCGCTTGATTCAAGTTTCCTGACAAAAGTCCTGAGCGAATCGTCAATCCCGAACCTCTCTACCCTGTACTTCTTATCAACCAGCACTTTTTCTATGACATCAACAACGCCTTTTATTTCAATAATGTCTTCCCTTTTTACATGGGAATTATCATACGTTATGCCGACTTTAATGCTGTTCATCGTATAATCTTAAATCCTAATTCTTAAATCTTAAATTCCGGCCATCCCGTATCTCGCACAGGCGGCATCAAGCACATTATTGATAAGCTGTCCGTAAGACAAGCCCGCGGTCCTCGCGGCCTTGGGGAAACATGAATTATCCTCAGGATTAGGAAGTATCCCAGGAAGCGGATTTATTTCAAGTATGTTCGGGTTGCCTTCGGAATCGCACCTGACATCAATGCGGGACCAATCCTTGCAATTCAGCGCGTTATACGCCGAAACGCAAATTGATTCTATCTGTTTCCTGAGTTTCGCCGGTATTGCGGCAGGGCACTTGAAGATGTCAAGCGGTTTTTCGGGCACGTCCCATATCCACTTGGCCTCGTAAGAATAAATATGGTTCACGCCCTCCGGCAGTGTATCAAAAATAATCTCCACTATCGGCAGGGCGCGGGCATCTTTTCCGTTTCCGAGCATGGCTACAGTGAATTCCCGCCCGGGCAGGTATTCTTCCACAAGGGCAGGCTGGGCGTATAATTCCGAAACGCGGCTGATTTGAATGCCAAGCTCTTTTTCGTTTCTTACCACGGCATCGTTTACTATACCTTTGCTTGAGCCTTCGCTTACGGGTTTAACCATAAGCGGATATTTAAGATGTTCGTTTCTCAGGTTGAAAAACCCCCTGGTGTTTTTGCGCAGGGATTTCAGGGCTTTGCGTGAATTGATGATTTCTGATTTGGGCATGGGAATGTCATAATAGTGAAGGACCTCTTTTGTGCGCTGTTTATCAAGGCATATCGCAAGCGTAAGAGGATCCGAACCGGTATAAGGTATGCGCAGGAATTCCAGCATGCACGGAATGTGCGCTTCCCTTGCGGTGCCGTAAATACCCTCGGCTATGTTGAAAACAATATCGGGCTTTTCAGCGCGGAATTTGCCGTAGCAATTTTCGTCCGCTTCCATAAGCACGACATCGTTATTAGCGGCAAGTGCGTCGCGCACTGCGCTGATGGTTTCCATGCTGTCGCATTCCGCGTAAAAATCCCGCGGGATTACGGCTTGATGGATGTCATTTGATAATGATTTGCTACCGCCAGGCTCGGCTTTATCGCCGGCATCGCTTTCCATTTCCTTTTTCAGGTTGAAACACAGACCAATTTTCATTAAATAGTTCCAGCTGTAACCCCTCTCAATTAAGGATCAGCTAAAATGCATCCACCTCCTTTATTACAATTTTTGTCATCTAAAACATGCACCACTACATTTTGTATGCTTTACAAAACGTCTCATCTACTAATAGGGATTATATAAAAAAATTCCGGATTGTCAAGAGGAATTTGCAAAAAAAACGAAAAATTTTTTTTTCGCGCGCCGGCAAAGGAAAATTTTGCCTTCAATAAAAATCTTTACTCTTAAATCTAAAATCTTAATTTTCACTAATCACGGCACGTATTCGTCCAATATAAGCATCGGCAGATCAGATACGCGCAGGGTTATCTTGCCGTCTCTTACGGCTTCTCTTGAAATTATAGGGCCTTTCTGCGCCGGGTCTGTAAACATATAAACTATATCCAACTGCTGTCTGTCGCTCGTAATGTCAACGAGTTTTTCGGCCCTGCGAACGTCCGGCCCCGGGGCCTGCGTGTCTTCAAACCACATCACGTATACAGGCCTGTCTTTTACCGTAAATTTATACGCGGATACGCCCGTGCCAAGTTTGAGCGTCTCTACTGCCGTAAAACCGTCAACCCAGCGGTTCAGCAATTTGTACGATAACAGCACAGGGCGCGGATCGCCGTATTCGCAATTGTCCGTTTTAGAATCCCATTTTGCTTCCATGATACCGTCATGGGAATAGGTCTTGCTGTCTTCGCCGGCCCTGTCTTCTATGGCTCCAAGCATGAAACGCTGGACATTATTGCCGAGGGCTGTCATGATTTTTTTTACGCCATATTTGGATTGCTCCATCAAATGCCATTTGGATATTTTTTCATACTGCTTGTCTTTCGGAGTGGAAAGAATTTTTGAAAATTTTTCGCCGTCCGTGTAAACGGAAGACCAATACGGCCCGGACATGCCCGCAACCAGTGGCGGAGCGCTGGTGGAACTCGTAACCCACACTTGCTTGTTAATGCCTTCGGACGTCATCTGTTTCTTCAAATAAACGATATCATCAACCATTTCCTCTATACTGCCATTGGCCTGCACGCCTACGGCATCATACGAACGGTTCTTGGAAACAATTTCCTTTATGAATTCAAAGTAATGCCTGCAAAACGCCTTCTCATCGTCATTCGCCTTGCCGGTTACGTATTCTTCAAGCTTCTTATTGAATTCATCCTCGCTCTTCGTCGCGTGGGCTAATCCTTTGAATGATATATTCGGCAATACAAGAACGTCGCCCTTATTGGCTTTCTTTATCGCCGCTGATCCCAGGTCAAGCAATTTGCCGTACTCGTCCGCGGTGCCGTTCCAACGCAAAGGATCCTGCGGCTCGTCAAGGATTTCAAAAATATATATGGGGTATTTGCCGTCCTTCATGTCATCCAGCCCGTCGCAATCATATCTCTCGGCCATATTCTGCATCAAATCCGAAAAAGCCGCGGTATTATCCACGGGCAGAGCGGAATTCCTTATGGCGGTTTTCAATTTGGCATCGCTCACGGAAGTGAATTTTCCCTTGCCTTGGGCCCAGCCGCATCTGGGATTCACCTGTAGTATTATCTGGAAATCATATTTCTGCCAAAGTGCGACGGTCTTGTCAAGCTCGTCCCAGGCATATTTGTGCTTTGTGCCCGACGGCGCCGACGGCTCCAAATCCTCCCATTTAATGTCCGCGAAAGTCACCCATTTAGCGTGGGCGAAATTGCACGTCTTCGCGGCTTTTTCGTTAAGATGCCCCTTTGTAAAAGGGTACACCTGATGCAAGCCGGCAAAGGACGTCTTGGCAAATTCAAATCTCTTCTTCGCCTTCTCTTTATCCTCGGCAGGGCCTGCAAGAAGAAGCATCGTACATACAACGCAGAAAAATCCGGTTAAAGACAAATTATGAAACGTTTTTTTCACAACACAACCTCCAAAAAAACGACTAAACTGCGCAGTACTCGCAGGATCACTGCATTCGCAGGACCATTGAGGCTCGCAACCCCTTTAACCTCTTAACTCTTAAACCCCGCCCGTTATTTTAATTCTTAATTGACAAATATTAATTATTATTTATCACCCTAATGCTTGCATTATAGCACTATGCCGAACACGGGTCAAGAAATTTCACACGCAACAGCGCAAATATCCGAAAAAAAACGAAATAAAAAATCCCGCAAAAAAAAATCGCCGAAAATTTTTATATTACACACTTCAAAACGATCGTTCGGATAGTGTGTAATAGTATAACTGTTTGCTATTCAAGGAGATATTACAGTAAATCAATTTCTTCCCTGTTGTTATTACACACAATAAAATACTAACCGGCTTCCGGAAGGAGATGGCGGCTTTACGGCGTATTCCTTGCATTATGAAAAATTTATTGCTTTTTCTGCGCCTGGTTGTAAAATAGGCTGTTTTGAAAGGATGTCTATATGCGCGCAATCTACTTTGACTGTTTCTCAGGAATAAGCGGCGATATGATTCTCGGCACGCTGTTTGACCTCGGCCTGGATATAAAACAACTCCTGCAAAAACTTGATTTCATCGGCAGTAAAGAGTTTAAATTACAGGTGACTACGGTCTCCCGGGCCGGCATCACCGCCCGCAAAGCTAATGTCATTATTAAAGAAAACCACGCCACGCCCGTATGCCTGCCTGAAATCCGAAAAAAAATCGCCAAAAGCCGCCTTAGCCCTCGCACGCAGGCAATCAGTATCCGCATTTTTGATCGTATTGCAAAAGCTGAAGCCAAAATTCATAATTTGCCCCAGGAAAAGGTGCATTTCCATGAACTCGGCGCTGTGGATGCGATGGTGGATGTCTGCGGCGCCGTTGCAGGCATGGAAATCCTTGGTGTAGAAAAAGTGTACGTGTCCGAAATTCCGGTCAGCAAAGGCAAAATCGTCTTCAGCCACGGCACTTTCCCCATACCGGCGCCCGCGACACTGGAATTGCTTGAGGGGTTTGAATTGGTTAACTCCGACGCGCGTTTTGAACTCGTCACCCCCACAGGCGCGGCAATTCTTACTACACTGGCGGAAACCAGAAATCCCGCCTTTCCTGAAATGAAACTGATCCGCACCGGATACGGAGCAGGGCTCCTTGACCCGAAAGGGCATCCAAACGTGCTTCGCGGCATTATGGGCGAAACCACAGGCAAAGAGGGCACTGCGGATAAGGTCTGGCTCATGGAAACCAATCTTGACGACGCTACGGGCGAGGAAATAGGTTATCTCGCAGGCGAACTTTTCAATGCCGGCGCGCTTGACGCCTGGACTGAACATATATATATGAAGAAGAACAGGCCGGCCTTTAAGGTGTCAGCGCTGGCAAGGCATGAAAACGCGGCCAAGGTTGAGGAATGTTTCTTCCTGAAAAGCACTACGTTGGGCATAAGAAAAACGCTTGTAGAACGCGTGAAACTTGAAAGAAAAATAGAAAGGGTTGACGTATCCGGAAAAAAGATGCGCCTGAAAACCGGCGAATATGTCACACGCAATGGCCGGAAGTCAAAAAAAAGCAAGCTGGAATACGACGACTGGGCGCATTGACGAAGGCGGAAAAATGAAAAAGGAAGGACTGGCGGAATTTAATGACCGGATGATTTGCGATTCAATGATTGAGACGTACGAACGCGTCGTAAATCATCAAGTCATCAAGGATAAGAAACGACTTCGTGGCCAGGCCTTGAATTTTGAATTTCGCCCTTAAGTTATAAAGCAGTAAAGCCGCGACCGAAGGGAGTCCCGCCAGAAGTAGCGGGGTAAGGGGCAACCAAAACCACGAAATACGATAATTAACCACTGAACACACCGAACACACTGAAAACGTATATTTAGCGTCTCTCCCCCCTCCCTCTTGAGTAATTTGTACTTTGTAGTTTGTACGGCGGCGTCCAAAGTACAACGTTCACACAACAAAGTACACGTTATCACCCCCACCCTTACCCTCCCCCGTCCAAGGGGGAAGGGATTGCCATTTAATGGCATAATATATTACGATTCAGTAAGTTCAGTGCTTTCGGTGGTTAATTTCCGTATAAATCTTCTGTGTTTTTTACGCGGAAGTCTATCGGTTAGAAACTAACTCGTACAGACGAGGGGGAAGAAGGGAAAACGAAGGAGGAAGGGCGACGAAGGGCATTTGAGCAGGTGAAGTACCAGACGAAGTGACAAAATGAGAGAATGGAAGAATGGTAGTGTGATAGGATGCGGCCTTGTTCTCTGTTTCCTGTCTTCTCATTTTCCAATTTGATATTTCCAATTTTTAATTTTCAATAAAACTGCGGATATGCGATATGCGATGTGGGATATGAGATGCGATGGAAATTGCCGGCGCAAAACCGCCGCGCAATCTTCCAATCTGGAAATCTTTTAATCTTAGAATCCTCATATAAAGTCGTAATCTTCTCGTCGTAATCTTCTAATCTTAGAATCTTAAAATCTTTTAATCCAATGATATATTCCTTTACTTTTTTCATATTTCATGTATAATAACAGGCTATGACACAACAAATACAACAAAATCAGCCGAATTTGAATTTTTTCGGCCTCGGCATAGCGCCGAAATTTCTTGAAATTCTCGCCAAGAAAAAATTCACGATTCCTACGCCCATACAGGTAAAGGCCATACCTGCGGCCATAGAAGGCAAGGACATCGTCGGCATCGCGCAGACAGGTACGGGCAAGACGCTCGCCTTTGCCATACCCATGCTCCAGCGCCTGATGCAGCAAAAA
This sequence comes from Planctomycetota bacterium, assembly GCA_016220095.1. GTDB lineage: Bacteria > Planctomycetota > MHYJ01 > JACQXL01 > JACRIJ01 > JACRIJ01. The sequence continues at coordinate 23,187 of JACRIJ010000070.1, forward strand.
GGCCGCGGGCTTATAATAGCGCCCACGAGGGAACTCGCCATCCAGATAGAAGAGCATTACAGGATATTCGTGCATTCCTGCGGCATAAGAACTGCGGTTCTCATAGGCGGCGCGTCAATGTATAATCAAATCCAGGCATTGCGGGCGGGTCCTCGCGTAATCATAGCAACCCCTGGGCGCCTTATTGACCACATTCAACAGCGCAACGTGCACCTGGGCGATGTAAACATACTCGTTCTGGACGAAGCCGACCGCATGCTGGATATGGGATTTGCGCCGCAGATAAACCAGATACTGGAAACCGTGCCAAGAGAGAGGCAGACGATGCTTTTCTCCGCGACAATCCCGGATGAAATCGTAAGAATAGCCACTTCATATATGAAACTTCCCATCAAGGTGGAAATAGCTCGTTCCGGCACTGCCGCCGAAGGCATCACACAGGAAGTATTCATCGTAAAAAGAGAAGACAAGAGACAGCTCATCGGCAAACTGCTTGAACAATACAAGGGTTCGGTATTGCTTTTTTCCCGCACTAAAATCGGCGCCAGCAAAATCACCAGAGCGCTCAGGACCATGGGGCACCGCGCCGCGGAAATACATTCGGACCGCTCGCTTTACCAGCGCAGGGAAGCGCTTGAAGGATTCAAGTCGGGCCGGTACAGGATACTCGTTGCCACGGACATCGCCGCAAGGGGCATAGATGTTTCCGGAATTGAACTCGTTATAAATTACGACCTGCCGGATGAGGCGGAGAATTATGTGCACAGGATAGGCCGAACAGGCCGCGCGGGCCAAAATGGCCATGCGATTTCATTTGCCGAACCCGAACAGGGCGGCGAAGTCAGAAACATTGAACGGCTGATAAGAATCCCTCTGCCTATCCGCAAGCATCCTGAACTGCCCGCGGAAACTTTTGTACGTACCGACGTAAGACACCAATCCAGCCGTTCGCAAAAACGCGGACAAAGGTCTTACGGACACGGGGGCGGCTACAGGCACCATCGGCACTAATACGAAGGCGGAAAAATGAAGAAGGAAGGACATCGTTCGTTGCCCGTGACCCGGTTCCCGTTTAAACGGGTTCATGTACCGGTACTGGTGCATGGCGGGCAACCGGCTACGGAAAACTGATCACGAATTTCGAATCCGGAGTTGACGGTAGCCCGCCTTCTCCTTGCTTCCTTCTTCGTTATGGGGATGAGGAAGGAAGGACTGGCAGAATTTAATGACCGGATGATTTGCGATTCAATGATTGAAACGTACAAACGCATCGTAAATCATCAAATCGTAGAAATCAGTTTAATCTGTTGTTATAAATCGTCCATTCAATCCATTAGTAAGGCCTCAGTCGAGGTTACGCTTAACACACCCCTAACCCCCTTCCTACGCCCGCCGAAGCGGGCTTCGTGCCTACGCACCGAAGTGCTTTGGCACGCAGGTGCGCGAAGGCGGGCTCTTAATAGAGGGGAAATTCGTATA
>JACRIJ010000067.1 GCA_016220095.1 Planctomycetota bacterium
CGGAGCATAATATACTTGGCATTCATAGCCAGCGCTAAGGTAGCCGCAACCTTTAGGTTGCGCTGTAATACTGGATTCTAAGCGCAGGCTAAAGCCTGCGGCTACCTTCAAATGTCAAGTATATTATGCTCTCCGTAGTATTTATTGGGAGATATGGAATGTGTGATACGAAATACGGGAGCTGAAAACTATTGTCTATTGTACGTCTTCGGCTTACTACATGCTACTTCCTGCCTTCTTGTCATCATCAAACGTAGACTCCGGGCAACTGCGTTCCGCAGAATTTGCATTTGCCTTTATCCGTGGAATTCTCCAGTACTGCTACGCCAAGCCGCTTTATGACCGGCTTTTTACAGTTTTGACAATACGTATTGTTGCCGTCATGCGGCGAAACATTTGAAACATATACATACTTCAATCCGGCATCTAACGCTATTTCTCTCGCCTTGGTTATCACATTAACAGGTGTCTGCGGGACGTCTTTCATCTTATATTCGGGAAAAAACCTCAGTAAATGCAACGGCGTATCCTCTCCGGCATTTTCCTTTACCCATTTGCATAATTCTTTTGTCTTTTCCGGAGAATCATTATACGTCGGCACTATCAAATGCGCTATCTCAAGCCATACCTTCTCTTCCTTGATGGTCTTAATCGCGTCCAATACAGGGGCTATCTTGGAACCGCATATCTTATCGTAAAATTCCTGGTCAATTCCTTTCAGCGTCACCGTGAAAGCGTCAGCGGTTTTGCACAGTTCCTTCAGGGGATCTTTTTTTATGAAAGCCGCCGTGCATACAGCATTCTTTATGCCTTTGGAATGCGCATGCGCGGATATTTCCATCATATATTCATAATATGAAACGGGCTCGGTATATGAATAGCAAATGGATTTAAGCTCTTTCTTGGCGGCTGAATCCAGGAGCTTTTCCGCGGTCATGGAAAAATTCTTCAGCTTGTCCGGTATCTCCTGCGATTCCTGCCAGTTCTGGCAATACAGGCAACGCATATTGCATCCCCCCGTTGCAATGCCGAGTGACTTCGTAGAAGGCAGAAAATGATATAATGGAAGTTTTTCTATCGGGTCAACGTTAATAATGCATGGATTGTTGTACGCGTGATTGTACAAGATGCCGCCGTGGTTTGTACGCGTCCTGCAAAAACACGTCTGCCCGTCCAGAAGAATGCAGTCCAGCGGACAGACGAAACATTGTATGGCATTGTCCGGCAGTTTCTTGTAATGTTTAACCTCTATGAATTTACCCGTATCATCCTGTGCAAAAACGCTCCTGCCTGAACCAAACAGGACATCAATCATGGCAGGCATAGCGCTTATCGCAAGGCCGAACTGGCCGATGTTTTCTATGAATTGACGACGTGAACAGGATTTTATATTATTCATAATCACCGCCTTTTGTACAATGCCGGTTCCGTATAGACATGCCACGGCATGTCTATACAAATTACAATGCATCTATTTCTTATCAATCGCGCACTTGCCGTCTTTACAGCCGGCAGAAGGAAGTTCACCGAGGTTCTTCGGATCACCCTGCTGAAAATCACTTGCGTATTCCAGGCGTTCTTTCAGCACTTCAAGGGCGCATTTGCTCGTGAAGAACCTTGCTTTACGCATCATTTCCGGATCAACACTGCGCCTGACGGCGGAAAGCTCGCTCAATTCCTCCTGCAATTCCTCCGCGCGGTCTTTTATCTTTGCTTCGGCGGCTATATTTTCTTTTTCCATTTCAAATTCCTCGGCATCCATGGCGCGCACTTTTTCAAACAATGCGGTCAAGCGGACGGTTTCCGAAGTTTTTTCCGCTTCCGTGAATTTGCCGTGATGCTGTTCGTATTTTTCAAGGCACTTGCGCACGAGTTCTGATTTTCTCGAATCAAAAACCGGCTCCGATGCCTCGCGGACTTTTTTAAGCAATTTAATGGCATGGTCGTTACCCGAAGCCTGGCCTGCGCGAACGGGATTTTTCTGGTTCTTAGGAGGAGCCATGCAAGGCTTAAAATCGTCAAGTACCTGTTTTTGCGCATCGGTAAGCACCTCAAGGGATTTAGCCATAACCTTCTGGATTTCTTCCTTCATTTGTTCGCCGAGCTCTTTGGCCTTGTCTTTAAGCGTGGTTGCCTTATTTTCAACTTCCTGCGACACGAACGGGCCTTTTTTAAGTTCCTCGGTCAAGGCGAGAAGCGCCTTTTTATAATCGTCCTTCATAGCTTCGCCTTTCCTTGCGTATTCTTCTCTTACAGACTGCGTTTCCTCTGCTATTGCAATAAGTTGAGTAATCTGCTCCGGAGTGAGATTAAGGCCGTTATAAAGGTTACGAATATGTATCTCTTCCATGACAGATTCAATTTCCTTGAGGGAATCGCCGCTATCATCATCCGCGCGCGCTATTTGCGCAAATCCGAACACCAATACCGCCATTGCCATGACCATAAGAATGTGTTTCATAAAAATTCCTCCAAAAACAAGAGCCAATATCATCGCCGTCCCGCGTCCGGCATTCTCAATTCGTTTTAGCCGTTCTTGATATAATAAACACTGTACTATTGAAAATGTTTCGGCAATTAAAATCATAACGAATTCAAAGATTGGAAGATTACGGATTAAAAGATTCGTAATACATAAGCCACTTGAAATAATCTGCATATACGATGTGAAAAGCATCATCGTTTCATCGTTATTCAACGGCAATCAGTGCAAGCAGTCATATTGTTCGTCCTTCGTGACTTCGTGTCCTCGTGGCAGAAGCCAGTAAAAGCCCATCGTTTTCCGTGTGTTCCGTGTATTCCGTGGTAAAAATTATCGTCGTTTCGTCCTAACGCGTTTAGCGGAATTTGCAACGAATGCGCACAACTTGTTCCGCGGCCCGTTTTAAGTATTTATTAGTGGTTAATGAAATGAGAAAAAGTCCTGGCTTTTTCAAAGGACAATGAAATTTAGTCGGAATACAACTGCTTGACAAAACACCCCTTGCCGCTCTTTTTCCCCGGATCTTCAACAGCGCCCGCGGGGACAGCCGCTGTCTTCGCATGCGCTTCTATCGTATTGGCGTCAATGTTGCCGTTTTCATCCCTCGCGCGCACGACAAAATAATAATCCGTACCCGGCTCAAGCCCGGTTATCTGATACGACGAAACTCCCTGAAGCGTTACATAAGACGGCGTTAAAAAATCCTCTCCGCCCTGCGCGTCTGCCATGTAAATAAGATACACTATGCCTGACGGCGGGGTATGGTCGTCGCTCGCAGGCTCCCAGGAAACGGTCACTGTCGTTTCATTGCCTGCCTCTGCAAAGTCCGCGCCTGCGAACATCGGGGCAATGCCGCCCGTACCGCCCGTACCGCCGGAACCGCCGCTGTCCGCGGGCCCCGCAAGGGAAAAATAACTTAAGCTTCCGGTTATTGCCCGCGCCTTATTCAACGTTGTATCAATCTCCAATCCCGGCAGGACTTCCCATGTCTGCGTATCGGTATTGAAATGGTACATGTTCAGGGCTTCCTCCGAAACGGCAGTGCCGTCAATGTAACCGTCATTATTTGTGTCCGAATACGGAATAACGATTTGCACCGGTTTCTGCAAAGCGGAATTTGATGCAAAGCCAATTTCCCTGAAAGAACCCGATAAAAATCCGATATTCTGCAGAGTTGGATTCTGTTTAAGTTTCTTGACCAGTACCGTATCCGTACCGGTTGACGCTTCACCGGGCATATACACTTCCGTGCCGTCATTCAAATTCGCCGAAAGCGCCCTGCTTCCGTACGTCTTTACTTCAGTATAATATTCGCCGGTTATAGAATCATTCCCTTCAAAAATATCCGGATTAGACGCTGACACAGCTACTATCGTACTGCCGTTTGAAGTTGATAATGCATTGTTTGAATTCGCATCCGCCGCGACCGCCCTCAGTTCATACTGCCCTTCCGCAAGCCCAAGCGTATTCCATGAAGTCAAAAATTCATAGGGCGGCGGAGTTATAAAATACCCTATATTCTTCCAATCTCCGGCGCCGTAAATGGCGTATTGGAATATCACCGACTGGGCGACCTGCTCCGGACCGGCTACAGCCCTTATAGTCACATTATCTCCGCTTACGGAGCTGTTGCTTTCAGGATGCGTCATCCAGACCGATAATGATGAAACAGAGCCCGCAAAAACCTCCGCGCTCCGCACGACTGAAATATGGCCGCTGTCCGTTACCCTGAGCCTGACAGTATAAGTTCCTTCCTTATTATAAACATATGAAGCATACGGCGACATTAAGGACGACCAATCGTAATTGCCGTCCCCGTCAAAGTCCCATTCATATTTCGCGATATACCCGCTCAAGCCCGGATTGCATGCGGCACCGAAATACACGGTTTCACCGGCAGTAATTGCCGAAGGCACCGCAAATACCGCGTCTATCTGCGGGGCATTTCCCGCGGATGACAATCCGACGGATACCGCAAGCTCCTGCGCATTCATCCTGCCATAATTATCCGCGGCTATGAATCGCGCCTTGTAACTGCCCGCCTGCCCGTACGTCCACGCGACATCACCGGTTGAAACGTTTGACCAATCAATAATACCGTCTCCGTCAAAATCCCAGGCGTACATGCATATATAACCCGTCATGGAAACAGCTGTCGCCTTAAAATCTATATTCAACGGAACAACCCCGGACAGCGGCACTTCAGCCCACGCGGAAACATCCGGGGCGTCCGGGTCCGGAACAATCGTTATCTCAACGTCATCGCAAACACTCGTACCGTCCGCATAATTTACCGTCAGCCTCGCAATGTGAATGCCGGGAATAAAATATTCGTGCGTGATTTCTTCCGGAAGAATGCCGGTCCAGTCAGGCGTAAATCCGGACTGCTCCGCATAGTCAAAATCCCACTGGTATTGAACCGCATCAGATACGCCTGCATAAATGCCCAACACCGTATGCGCAGGCGCGAAGTCCCCCACGGACATGAGCTTCCCGCCCTCCAGAAAGGTTATAGCACCCCCCTGCGCGGAAGTGAATTCAATCGGATGCGATTGGCTCAATACTATATCCTGTCCGCTTATAATGCCCACGCTGAAAATCTTGCCGCTTTCCGCCGCGCCTGCAAAATCGCATACCGTAAGCCATTGTTCGGAACTAAACTCCGGTATAGTTCTCAACGGAACTCCGCTGAAAACAACAATGCCGTCATCACCGCTGAATCCGTCCGCCTTGCCCAGCATTACGTCGCCTTCATCGCGCAAACCGTCGCCATTAGTGTCCGCGTAAAGCCTGATGCCGGAAACGTCCGTCAAATCATTTGCCGTGCCTGACGCGGTAATTTTTATTGAAGAAACCTCAAGCGCATGGTCCAAATCTGAACGCAGGAAAAAACTCAGCACAGGCACATCCTGCGCGTTGTTAAATGCACTTTTTCCGGCAGAATTCGCAACTGCCGACCCCAGAACAAAACTATTGGCAGGCGGCAATCCGACGGTCATTTTATTTCCCAGCAACGGCAATCCTTTTATTGCGGCACCGGCAGTCACGTCCGGCGTGCCGGCAACAGACGCGTAAAATGTTTCGCCTCCGGAAACTGTATTGTTAATATAATACGCCAGAATCCAGTATTCGTAAGACGCCTGCGCTATAGTCCGGTTGATGTCAAAAGTTATCCGCCCATTATCTTCGCTGAAATTCTGCGTCTGCTGGGAAAGCACATAAGAGGGGTCATCGCAAATACCGTTGGCATTGGCGTCAAGAACAAGGACCGCCTGTGCGACATCGGCAATTTCATTTGCAGTACCGGCCGAGGAAAAAGTAATTGAACTGATTGTGCCGTCAACGGCGCCGGCATTATGCACCTTTATCTGCAACATCTCAAGCGCGGTGCCGTCCGCACTGATTCCAAAAGTAATGCCGGGATTGTTTTCCCCAAGCGACATCTGCATGCTGGCAGAGGCGATTGCCATGGCATTGCCCTGCAATAAATCCGGCATGGATATAACGACAGGCCCTGACGAATCCGCACCGTACGCGTCAATGCCCGCGGAAGAATCAATACCAATAAAGAAATCCGCGCCGGACACGGCCTTGCCCGAGAGGTCATACACGACTATATAACCGGCGTTTTCCGAAACGGCTATTGCCCTCATAACGGCAAGCGTAACAGTCCCGTCATCCGCAATAACTTTATCCCCGGATAGAAACACGTCAGATGAAGCATATTGGCCATCATTATTGCCGTCTTCGTAAAGCCGCACATAATCTATGTCTTCAACGTCATTGCCTGAACCGCCTGTTGTAAAGGTTATGCTTTTTACAAAAATTTCTTCAGTGCCGGTATTGGAAATATTCACCTGAAACATTTCAAGAGAAGAGTCATCCGCAGAAACGTTCAAGCCGCCTGCGGGCATATACGCCCCGGCGCTTACACTCATACTTACAGTTGTACTCACGACAACACTGCTTACTTTCGTGCCAAATATGTCAAATTTGCTTTCTATCCTGTTATCCTGCCAGAGTGTTACGGCACTGCCGATGCCTGCCTGGCAGAGCAAAGGAAACATACTATCCTCCGTGCCGGCAATCAGATTATAACCTGGCCATCCGGGTTCCGCAAATGTGCCGTCCGTATTCATGCGCGCGCAGTATATGTCCCAATCCGTGCCATTGCTGTAATCCTGCCAAGCTATTATGGCGCCTCCCGAACCGTCACTGACGATTGCGGGACAATGCTGGCCTTTTGCATCAACCGAAACCGCAATGCCGTTGGCAATCCACATAGGCAGGCCGTCCGAACCTACATGTTGCGCATAGATATCCGAATACCCGGTATCATTCCTGAAATCCCGCCAAACAATCAAAGCGCCGCCTGTATTATCAACGCATACTGACGCAAAATCCTGCGTATTAATTGCCGTACAAACCGCCATACCATCCGCAACGGTATCCGTTGGCATCATATCCCAAAGCAAGACGCCGTCAGAACCGATTCTTTGCGCATATATCTCCCATCCGTTCCTGTCATCCTGCCATACCGCAATGGCGCCGCCGGCGCCGTCGGAAACCGCCTTCGGCCCGTAAATACCGTCCGCATCAGGACCGCGCTGATTGCTCTGGCCACTGCAAACAGCCGTTCCGTTCTCCTGCCACTGCGCTGTGCCATCAGGCTTGAGCCGTTGCGCGTAGATATCAAAATTTCCGTTCCTGCTGTCTTCCCAAATTACAATAATACCGCCTGACATATCGGATAATATCTGAGGGTATTGCTGTACGCCTGAAACCGTACATACCGGCACGCCATTCTCCTGCCAAAGCACATTGCCGTCACTGCCGAGATGCTGGGCGTAAATATCCCAATTGCCGGACCTATTGTCCATCCAGACAAGAAATCCTCCGCCACTGCCATCGCCTGTAATTTCGGGACGCTCACAACCGCCGACAGCAGTGCAATACGCTATACCGCCAAAACCGGCGCTTCCTCCGGTCCATACAAGCCTGCCGGAACTGTCCGCTTTCTGCGCGTATAATCCGGTACGCTCATCCTGCCATGTAAAAATATAACCGCCCGCGCCGTCATACGCGATGCGCGGATAGGATTGTTTGTTTTTCTGCGAGCATACCGCGATGCCGCCCGCACTCCATAAATCCGCGCCTGACGGACCAAGATGCCTTGCGTAGATATCCCAATTGCCGCTTCCGTCATCGGCCCAGGCAACGACCGCGCCGCCGGCATTATCTGAAATCACAAATGCCTGTTCGGTTTTTTGCTCAGTATTCCGGCTGGCCGCCACGGGAATACCGGCATCAGCGCCCCAGATTTTTACGCCCTGTTGATTTGTTTTCTGGCAATATATATCCTGCCCGAGAAAACCGGATTCCCACACGGAAAAAAGGTTGTCCGCTGAATCAACAACCGCAATCCCCGCGATATAAGGATCTATTGCCATATTATAGGATTCATTTACGCCCGTTGAAGCGGCAATCTGCGCGGCATTGCCATCCCACAAAAGGACGCCGGTTGCATCAACAAGACGGCAGTATATGTCAGCTACACCATTGCTGTAATCCTGCCATATTATATAGGAAGAATCATCAGGGGATGCGCATATAACAGGCCTGTTCTGAGTCCCCGCATCTGAACAAACAGAAATGCCGTTCACATCCCATTTTCTGTTGCCTGAGATATCCAATTTCTGCGCGTATATATCGTAATTGCCGTTTCTGCGATCTTCCCACGCGACAACGAAACCGCCAGACGCAAGCCGCGCAATGCACGGATACATTTCATTAGATGACGATAAATCCGAAACCGCTATCCCGCCGGCCTGCCAAAGCATAGAACCCGCATCCGTAACGCGCTGAGCATAGATATCAGCATCCGTATTCCTGAAATCATGCCAGACAATAACAGCGCCTGCATTGCCGTCCTCCGCGATACGCGGAAAAAACTGGTTTCCCGAAACCGCGCATATTGGTTTGTCGGCAAATACGAGACTGCCTACCGGATTCACACGGGCGCAATAAATATCATATTCGGCGCCGGCCGCATAAAGCATCCACGTTATGAAAACGCCGTTTTTTGTATCGGTACACAACTGCGGACGTATCCGGCTGTTCTGTCCCGCAGTAACAGCCATGGGGCCCCAGACTATGGAGCCGTTCAAATTTACCCTGCACGCCATGACGGACCAATCGTTTGTAGTCATGTTATCAGGATTATTATTCTCCTCGTGCATCCATGCAACAATCATGCCGTAAGCGCCATCTGATACGACTGCAGGGTATCTGTCATAACTGCCGCCCTGGTATATTTTGACAGGATTACCGTCATTCCAGAGCAGATTACCGTCTGAATCAATGTGTTGTACGGCAATGTCGGTTTTGTTATTCCAGAATTCCCACACTATCAACGCGCCGCCTGAGCCGTCGGAAATTGCCTGCGGAGAACCGAAACCGTTCGTATTTGCACTGCCGTCAATTTCAATGCCGCCGGCAGGCCATGGTTTTGAGCCGTCCGCGCCAATCCTTACGCCGCGGATATCCCATCCGCGGGCATCTTCGTAAAACGCCAACGCGCCTCCAGAACCATCAGAAACTATGCAGGGATTACGCTGGATACCGTCGGTATTGGTTACAGGCATACCGGCAGTATTCCATTTCACGGACTGCGCGAAAACGCAGTTGAAAAGCAAAAAAAACAGTATTATTGTAAAAACTAATTTCTTAAACATACTTAAATAAAACACGCTAATTAACCACTGAACGCACTGAAACCACCGAATACGAATACAAGTGAGTTCGGTGATTTCGGCGGTTAATTGTCGTCGTTTTTATAAAATCTTTGCGCTTCCTAAATATTATACGTCGTCCTTCATTACTTCGTGTCCTCGTGGCTAATAAACGTTCGTTGTTTTTACGCATAGGTTGAGGGCTTATAAACAAAACGCAAACATTTAATTATACCCTATAACCTGCCTGATTGTCAAACGGCATATTTAGATATAAGATTATAGACTTAAGATTACGGACTTAAAGATTCCCTCGTTTATAACTAAGAACAAAGAAAGGCAGTACCTCGGTGAAGATTGGTTTTCAAGTTCCCCCGCGGTATTTTTGATATGAATATTATTTTCTCAACCCACCTTAATTGACACCTTTCAAATACATCTACATTTTTCTTGATTCTACCGGCGGATTTCTTATACTTACTACCAAAGAAATCCAACCGCGATTATCCGCCACGAAAACACGAAGATTCGCGATAAATCAGATGCCTGACAACAATACAGATTCAACCAATACAAAGCAAAAGAGTCTGCGATACTCCATCATAGACGGCTGTGCGGCGTCATTGATGACCGGGTTCGGGGACAGTTACATCTCCGCGTATGCTATTTTTTTAAATGCCAGCAACGCAGTGATAGGCCTTATTTCGTCCGTGCCCCAGCTGTTAGGCACGGCCGCGCAACTCATATCCGTAAGGGCCCTTGACAGGACCGGCCATCGCAAATCCCTGATTCTGCCGAGTGTTTTGACGCAAATGCTCGCCTGGCTTCCGATATTCTTTCTGCCTTTTGTATGGAAAGGCGCAGGTCCCGCGCTGTTATTGGCGGCTTTTTGCCTGTATAACGCGTCCGGCAATTTCTCGGCTCCCGCGTGGAACAGCCTTATAGGCGACCTTGTTGAACCGCAGAAACGCGGCGATTTTTTCGCAAAGCGAAACAGGTACATTGCAATATTTTCCTTCGGCTCCATACTTATGGCAGGGCTGATACTGCATCTGTTAAAGCCCATAAACGAATGGACCGGGTTCGGCATTATATTCGGGGCCGCATTCCTCAGCCGCGGAATATCCCTCTATTTTCTCAGCATCACACACGAACCCGCCTACAAGGTGCATCCGACCGATAAATTCACGTTATGGGATTTTATAAGGCGTTCACCGAAATCCAATTTTGCCAGGTTCGTTTTTTACGTCGCCCTTATGAATACCGCAGTCATGGTTTCAGGGCCGTTTTTTGCGGTTTACATGCTGAAAGATTTGCAATTCTCTTACGCGCAATTCACTATCTCATCCGTTACCGCGGTATTGACGCAAATCCTGAGCATGCCTTACTGGGGCAGGATATGCGACCGGTTCGGAAACAAAAAAATAATGACCGTTACAGGATGGCTCGTGCCGATAGTGCCGGTGTTATGGCTGTTTTCTCCCAACTTCTATTACATACTGTTATGCCAGGGAATAGGCGGTTTAATCTGGGCAGGGTTCAACCTTGCCGCCGGCAATTTTATCTTTGACGCGGTTTCACCGCCGAAAAGAGCCAGGTGCGTGGCATATTATTCCCTGTTTAATAACATAGGAATATTCATCGGCGCTACCATCGGCGCGTGGCTGTCAATGCGCCTGCCCGGCAAAATTGAATTGTTCGGTTTGACAATCGTATTGATATCATACCTGCACAACCTTTTCCTGATTTCAGGGCTGATGAGGCTCGCCTTTTCCGTAATATTCCTCCCGCGGTTCAAGGAAGTGCGCGAGGTGGAACACATACATACGTGGAAGCTGTTCTACCAGATAGCCCAGGGAAGGCCTATATTGGAACCGATTCTGGAACCCATACTGGAAATATTCACCGGCGGCGACAAGGACGAAACGGATTAGACGATTTTTTTTAGCCACGAAGGCACGAAGACACAAAGCAATCAAATCCCCTGTATTTCTTGCATAAAATCAAAGATTTGAATACTGGCGGCCTATTGGACAATGTCTTTCATTTTTATTTTTCAGACATGATGAAATGCTTCCCCTTCTTCATCTTAGCCCGTATTGACATTCATTCTCGTTCAGTTGAATTGTACCTCTCGTACTCGCTGAAGACGCATCCGCAATACTGCTGGCGGTAGAGGGAGTGCTTTTTGGCAATCTTCTTGCCCTCTTCGTGCAGGTGAATAGCCGAAAAACAGACAAATTCCACGCCGTATTGCGCGCCGGCTTTTCTTGCAATCTCTTCAATTAAAAGTTGATTCTGCCGGGGGCTTGTGATGAGCGTGGTGGTAAATGCCGAAAAGCCGTTCTCTTTCGCGTATCTGGCAACTTCTACAAAACGCATTTCATAACAAGTTGCACACCGTCCTGTATATTTCCCGTTAAGCCGGCAAAGGAATTCATTCAGCCCGTACTGCCGGTTAAAATGGCATGGCATCTTGAGTATCTCACAGGCCACTTCCACGGCTCTGAGGCGCTTCTGGAATTCCATAAACGGATGGATATTGGGATTGAAAAAGAAGCCATGCGGTTCAAAACCGCGCTTCCTTAGCTCTTCCACAAGACCGGAAAGGCAAACACCGCAACAGATATGTACTAAGATACTATTCTTCATAATTATTAATTAGCAATTAAGAATTAAAAATATTATCATCTGTTTTTGTATTGCATGTTGCTTTTTAGCGTTTTTAGTATTGCGCAAAGAATTCTCTGCAATTCATTGCAATCAGACAGCAATACGTCTGCATCAACATCAAGATAACCGCTGTCTTTCAGCAATCTGAGCCAATAACAAGTCTCCCTTGATTCTTTATACGCGATTGAAAGTTTCGTTAAAAAATCCTTTGAAGTCTGTCCGCCTATTGCTTCTTCCACGTTAGCGCCTATTGAAGTTCCGCTTCTTAGCATCTGCCTGGATAAAACATATTCCTTCTTTTGTTCAGTCAGATAACGATAAACCCGTACAATCTTTAATGAGAACTGATAACTCTTATCTTTTATTATGTTATTTTCTTTCATGCCAATATCACTGCAAGCTAAACATTTTTTTAATTGTTAATTTTACCTGTTACTTTCCCAAATAAGGTGCTCAAGCTCATCGACAAGCAGTTTTTGTACTGCCATTTTCATGGCATCAACCGACCCCGGCACGCATACAACAATCTTGCCTTTCGCAATACCAAGGAGTGCCCGGGACATAATTGCCGCCGAGCCAATCTCTTTATAGCTGAGCATCCTGAAGAGTTCGCCGAATCCTTCAAGTTTCTTTTCCAGAAGGCCTGCAACCGCGTCAATAGTGACGTCTTTTTTACCACAGCCGGTACCGCCGGACGTAATAATCAACTGAACGGCAATATTATCCAATAGGGCGGCAATTTCGGATTTGATTTTGTTTTTATCGTTGGGAACTATTGCGTGATACTTGCAGGAATGCCCTTTTTTCTGCAGGAAACCTATCAGCCATTTGCCGCTTTCATCGGTTTCCATTGTACGTGTATTGCTCGTAGTGATTACGGCAAAGCCGATATTACCTATTTTATGTTTAGCGTGATGTTTATGTTCGTGTGTGCCCATTTTATTAATTATTAAGGGATTAACGGAATACATGTCATTGCGAGTTCCGACAGCAATCGGGGCGAAGCAATCTCATAACAAAATTACCGAAAGATTGCTTCATCCCGACCGTTGTCGGGATTCGCAATGACAAAACACTGTAAATGACTTCAAAAAATCATCTATTAATCTGTAAACCTGCTCTATAAGAAGAATTATTTCCCCCCAGATTATTAATTTCTTATGTGGCCTGTCGCTCATAATTATTCGCACTTCGTCCTTAATCACTTAATTACTTAATAACTCAATAACTTCGTTACTTGCCAAGTTCTTCGGGTTTCGGCAGTTCTTCCACGGATTTCAGGCCGAGAACCTGAAGAAAATCATCCGTAGTGCCGTACAGGAGGGGCTTACCGGGAACGTCTTGGCGTCCGGCAATTTTCACAAGGCCTTTTTCCATAAGCGCCTTAAGAAGCTGACCGGTTTGTACGCCGCGGATGGATTCCAAGTCGGCCTTATTAACCGGCTGTTTATACGCTATTATGGAAAGCGTTTCCAGGGCCGCGGAAGTGAGCTTGTTTTCCGTATTTCTCTTACCGAGCTGTTTAATATAATTGACAAACTCTTCGCGGGTGAACAGCTGATAGCCGCCCGCGATTTCCTTCAGGCAGAATGCGCGGTTCTGCGCGTCATATTCCTTTGCAAGCTCGTCAAGAAGGTTTTTGATTTCAGACGGGGTAATATTATCCCTGCCGATGACGTCCCTGACGGCATTTATTTCCAGCGGTTCGGCGCTGACGAACAACAGTGATTCAACGATTGTCTTATTGTTGATTTCAGTCATAAAAATCCAATGCAAAAAACGCGGAGACGGGCTTATAACCCGTCTCCACAAGATTTAATTACGCTATTTAGCTATTTTACCTGCGGGTTTTTCATCTTTTACCGGCGGCATTTCGGGTTTCACGGGCTCCATCTCCAGGCCGGATTTCTGCCGTAATTCGTTTTCTATCTTTGCCATTACGCTCGGGTTATCTTTAAGGAATGCCTTGGCATTTTCCCTGCCTTGGCCAATCTTATTATCCTTATACGCGAACCACGAACCGGATTTTTCAACGATATTTTGTTCTACCGCTATATCAAGCACGTCGCCTTCTCTGGAAATTCCACAGTTAAACATAATGTCAAACTCGGCCTTTCTGAACGGAGGCGCAATCTTGTTTTTCACTACGGTAACGCGGGTATGGTTGCCGACGGTGACATCTTCGCCCTCTTTACCTTCTTTGCTTTCTTTGATTGCGCTTACTCTTCTTATATCTATGCGGACTGACGCGTAAAACTTCAGCGCCCTGCCGCCCGTAGTAGTTTCGGGATTGCCGAACATAACGCCTATCTTTTCACGAAGTTGGTTTGTAAATATCACACAGCACTGGGAACGGTTTATAGCACCCGCAAGTTTACGCAATGCCTGAGACATCAAGCGCGCCTGCATACCCATGGAAGCATCGCCCATATCGCCTTCAAGTTCTGCCTTTGGAACCAACGCGGCTACGGAATCCACGATGATAACATCCACCGCATTGCTCCTGACAAGGTATTCGGCGATTTCCAAAGCCTGTTCGCCGGAATCCGGCTGAGACAGAAGAAGGTTGTCCAGGTCAACGCCGATTTTTCTCGCGTAGCCCGGGTCAAGCGCGTTTTCCGCGTCAATGAATGCTGCCACGCCTCCCTGTTTCTGCGCGTTTGCGGCTATGTGAAGGCACAAGGTTGTTTTACCCGAAGATTCAGGCCCGAAAATTTCAACCACTCTGCCTCTGGGAACGCCTTTACCGCCCAGAGCTATGTCAAGCGAAAAAGATCCCGTAGATATGCATGAGATATCTAATTTTGCATCCTGGCCGAGTTTCATTATAGAACCCTTACCGTACTGCTTTTCAATCTGGCTTATTGCCTGATTAAGAGCTTCAAGTTTCCTGCTGTCCGGTTTGCCTGTTTGTTGTGCCGGTATTGTCATAAAAAATCTCCTAAAATATTGATACGACGCAGACGTTAGTTATCATGATTTTATACATTTAACTTCAAAAGTCAACAAAAAAATGAAGGGGGTGGTAACCGGTCAGTGAACGACGACGAATTAACAGGGACTTGACGAGACTTTAAGAGACTGACGACGCCCTCTAAACAACGGATTAGAAGATTCCAAGATTGAAAGATTACGTTGAACTGCTTTGAACAGCTTTATTAATCGTCCGTCGTCTCCTCGCTGTTCGCTGCTCACTACTTGCTACCATGTCCATTCTTAATCCTCATCCGTTAGACTCCGGACTTAAGACTCAGGTTTTCGTCCGTCCATCCTTCATTCGTATCGCCTCAGAATGTGTGAAAAAATCTCTTAAACCAGCCATAAGGGCGCATATTTACGCGTTTCATGGCCTGTTTTGGAACATTATTTCACACGTTCTGAGGCCTTACCTTCATTCTTCATTTTTCATTCTTCATCCTTACCTTATAGAGAGCCGTATAAACGGCCCCTGTCTTCAGCAAATCGCTCTTGAAAAGCGTTATCCCTTCCATCCTGCTTGTACCTATTAATAAATTACCGTGTTTTTCCCCGAGAAATCCGCGGAAGAATTCCATATTCTTCGGGCTTTTTATTCTTGCGAGGGTAAGGTGGGGTAAAAAACGCCTGTTTTCCAAAGGAAAACCGAGGGCAGAGAGTTTTGATTCCAGGAAGCCATGCAATTTGCTTATAGTGCCGGATGGAGCCGAACATCCGAGCCATAAGACGCGCGGCCGCCGGATATCGGGGAAAACGCCTATACCCTGCAAAGCGGTTTCAAACGGCGCCGTAACGCATGCGCATTCGTCAAGGATTTTCTTTATGGACTCAACATGTTTCTCATCCGTATCACCGAGGAATTTTAAAGTGAGATGCATATTAGAAACCGGCACCCAGGAGGCGTGAAGGCCGAGGTGTTTAATGTCATTAACAAGCGCCTCAATGCCGGCGCGCAATGAATGATCCATTTCAAGAGCTATGAATAAACGCAACATTAGTCTAAGTTTTTAATGAAGTACAAAGATTATTTACAAACGTCTTCTTGCCACGAATAAACACGAATGAACACCTAATAGTGGTCAGTGACCAAAGGATAACGACTAATGAACAAACAGCTGTTTACTTCATGAAATTCTAAGAACTAAATCTTCTGTGTTTTTTACACGGAAGTCTATCGGTTAGAAACCAATCTCATCTGTTACAACAACATCTCAGGTCTGGAAAAAAAATCAGGCAAATAAATATTTCTATTGGAATTTATACTACTCTGTTTGAGCCCTGAAATTACGACTGGTTCACAATTGTTATACCTTGATTTAAATAGTTCCAAGCCCCGAACAGGGCAATCTATATAGCCGGACTTAACTTCAATCCCAAATACTTTACTGCCGAGTTTAAGCACATAATCAACTTCGTAATCCCGTTCCTGCCAGTAAAATAATTCGGCGTTATATTTCTGCGCAAGGAAGGACAACTGCGCGCCAACCGCATTTTCAACCAGTCTGCCCCAATATGATTTGTCGCTAAAAACGGGTTTGAATCCCATGCCTGACATACTGGTAACAAGTCCGTTATCAAGAAAAACAATTTTGGGAGTTGAGCCTTTCTGCCTGATTCTGGCGCCGCTCCAGCGCTCAGCAAGCTTTAACAAAAAAGCGTTTTCTAAAAGCGACAGATACGACGCTATGGTTGTTGCATTGCCCGCATCATGAAGTATTCCCAACATTTTCTGATAACTCATAACTTGAGCAGGATTACTTACAGCCACGCCAAATGTCTGCTTAAACAAAACAGGTTTTGTTACCTGCGACAATAACAATATATCCTTTGACAGCACGGTTTCGATCAACGAATCGCGCATATACCTTTGCCAGCGAACCTCATCCCTTCTTAACGCAAGCGCTCCGGGGTATCCCCCGAAGTACAGATATTTCTCCAGGGAAAGATTGAAACATTCCCTGCATTCAGCGTATGCCCATTGATTATGCCTGTGCAATTCAAATCTTCCTGCCAAGCTTTCACCAAGGCCTTTCTGCATTAACAGCGCTGATGACCCGAGAATAACTGCTCGTATGTTATTATTAAATCTTCTATCCTCATCAAAATATCTTTTTACAACGGTACTCCAGTTGGATACTTTCTGTATTTCATCAATAACAAGCAGGGTTTTTCTGCGTGTTTTTTTACATTCATTTCTGGCGCGTGACCATAATGCCCCAATCCATTCAAACGATGGAATATCAGGCTGATCAGCAGTATCATAAATCTTCGGACCTTGCCAGTTGTCATACAGCTGTAAAATCAGGGTAGTTTTGCCTATTTGCCTTGGGCCGATTACCGCCTGAATAAAATTAACCCTGCCTGAAAGAGATTTTTCAAGCTCATTATACAAGTGCCTGCGGACATATTTTTTCATGTGCATATTATACAATAAATCCCCGCACCTTGTCAACAATTTGTTCAGACCTCTGAACAAATTGTAATTGCCTTTAAACTCAGGCGAAAACCTGCCAGGGCTTTTCGGCAGGCTGAAACTTTAAGAGAAATAATTTTACTATTGACGTTACGACTAACTTACTCGCAACGGCACCGTAAAAAGCAATCAAACTCTGTAGAGACACGTGATCGCGTGTCTCTATAAAATCCTGTATTTGGTTTTCTTGAAATTGCGACCTTCACTGAGCCTTACATTTACGGTATCATTATACTTGACAAAGTAGTTTTTATGGGATATAATAACTACTATAGTACTGCAAATAAGCACTGCTATGAAAGTGTACTGTGGCTAAATCTTATTATTCAGGAGGTATTCTATGGACAGAATTATCATTTATGTGGTCATTGTCGCCAGTATGTTTATTATCGGCTGTGGCGGAGCAGGCGGCGGCGGGGTTGACGTCGGGAACGTTGGCACCTCTGGCGATGCTAATGACATCACAATAACAGTAAGCAGTACGCCTTCCGCACCGTCAGGTCTTAATGCTACAGCCGTTTCAGCGTCTCAAATAGACCTGCAATGGCAGGACAATTCCACTAATGAAGATGGATTTTGGATTGAACGAAAAAACACCTCAACCGGTTCATATACCCAGATTGCCATTGCCGGAGCCGACGTGGAATCATTCTCGGATACCGGACTTTCAGCCGTAACAACATATTATTAAAAGCGCTGAAATGCACAGCGCGAAGATGAAAGCCAAATCCTCCAGAGGCGGCAAGTAATTGACGCGACGTTCATAGACGCAAATTTTACACGGCCTGTCTGCTTGAAAGAGCGGGCGGGCCGTTTTTATTAACGAATTAAACGGATGGTTTTTTACAACAGATTAAGCAGATTCACTAAGATTTCGGGCAAAAACACCCTGTATTTTAACGGACGGCAAAAACTCTAATTCCTAAATCCGAAACTCTAAATAAATTCAAAATCCTAAAACACTAATGACCGAAACACGGCGTTCGGCGTGTTTGGAAAATTTGAGTTTTGTATTTAAATTTTGTTTAGTGTCTTACGTCTCAACTTCTGCGTATTTTGCGCAGAAGTTTACAAACTATAGTACTTTCGTCGCGTCACTTGGCGCTCTTGACGTCCTCTGCGGCTTATTGCGTTCGTCGTTCGTTCTAACGGCGACGATTTAACCGCAAAGCCCGC
>JACRIJ010000076.1 GCA_016220095.1 Planctomycetota bacterium
ACGTCTCAACTTCTGCGTATTTTGCGCAGAAGTTTACAAACTATAGTACTTTCGTCGCGTCACTTGGCGCTCTTGACGTCCTCTGCGGCTTATTGCGTTCGTCGTTCGTTCTAACGGCGACGATTTAACCGCAAAGCCCGCCAAGCACGCTAAGATGATACGAATATCCGTCGTCTTTGCGTTCTTCGCGCGCTTAGCGGTTTATTCCGGCCGTCGTACGTCCGAACCGACGACGTATTGATCGCAAAGGCCGTTAAGCGCGCTAAGTATGGCTAAATAGCAATCAAGTATTCCTGATTTCTAATTTGGTTGCGGCTTAGTTGCTTTAGAGTCTAATTCCTCAACTTGTACGTAAAAAACATAGAAGATGAAACAAGCGTTTTTAGCCACGAGGGCATAAAGACACGAAGAACGACTCTGCTTTTGTAACATGGATACGCCAGCTTCGGCGCACGGGTGAGGTTGTACTGCTTTATGCGTTCAGTGTATTCGGTGCGTTCAGTGGTTAATTTGGTTGTGGTTGGGCTATTTTAAGGTAAATTCCGCAGGAATCCGTGGCATATTGCTATCGCAAGCGCGTCCGAGGCGTCTATGGGTTCGGGTAATTCGTTCAGGCGTAAATGCAATTTTACCATAAGCTGTACCTGTTTTTTTTCTGCCATTCCGTTTCCGGCTACGGTTTTTTTGACTTCCGCCGGCGGATAATTTGCGACCGGTACGCCCGCGCGCGCGGCCGCAATGAGCGCCGCTGACCGCGCTTCCCCTATCATTACCGTGGACCGGACGTTTTTGGCAAAGAAAACCTCTTCTACGGCAATACTGCAGGGCTTGTATTTCTTGATGACTGCGCACAGCTCATTGAATATTTTCAGTAGTTTTTCGGGCAGTGTTTTTTCTTTCGGTATGATAGCGCCGCATGCGATGTATTTCATCGCTCCGTCATCGGCAATGCTTATTATCCCGTAACCCGTTATCCTTGTGCCCGGGTCAACGCCCATTATTGTCAATGCCATTTTCAGTTCCGTTTAATAGTAGTATCTAAAGCCTCAACTTCTACGTAAGAAGTACAGTAGATAAAACGAACGTTTTTCAGCCACGAGGGCAAGAAGACACGAAGAACGCATGCTTAGCTCAATGGCTGGTGTCAGGCATTCTTGGCGTAAATCTTCGCGACCTCGTGCCTTCGTGGCAGAAATAGTAATGGATTTGGTTGCGGCTTAATAAATTATAATTCCGCATGGTTTTTTTTGCAAGATATTTGACTTTTGAATGAAAATATGTATAATTAGATTTCGTAAGGTGAAAAACGTATTATATAGTTGCGGTCATACTGTTTTATAATGTAGTTCAAATATTAGAGTTCTTTATGAATGAAAACAATAAAAATACCGCGTCACTGGAAGGAATTTCATTCCATTCCACCTCCAATTATTCAATAGTGCAGGAAATCGGCAGGGGCGGCATGGGCATAGTTTTTCTCGCTGAAAAAGACAACGAAGGCGTGAAGGATTTTGTCGTGCTTAAGACCTTGAAGACGCTGTCCAAGGAACATGAAGACAGGCTCAGACGCGAGGCAAATATCGCCACGGGCCTGCGCCATGAAAATATCGTCAAAACCTACGGCCTGGAGGCAGTCCCGTTTTCGCACCTGCCTGAGGAATTCGTGAAAGAAATAGATTCTCTTTCTTTTGAAAACGCGGACAGGCGGGTTTCTTCGCGTGTTATGCGCAAAGAGCCTCTCGCGCACGGCGCCGGCGGGTCTATTCTGGCGGGCCATCATCTGAAAAATGAAAAGCATAAACTTGATGAAAAGCGTCTTATGCTTATTTCAATGGATTACGTGGAAGGCACCGATCTTCGCGCGCTTCACCGCGAACACGTGATGAAATCATTGCTTCTTCCCTGTCCCATAGCGGCCTTTATCATAAGCCGCGTGTGCAGGGCGCTTTCATACGCGCATCAATATATCGTGCACCGCGATATCTCTCCTGAAAACATACTCGTCAATCTCCAGGGGGTAAGCAAACTTTCGGATTTCGGCGTTGCCGCGACAAATGAAGAGGAAATGAAACTCTTCGCCGGCAAGTTGTGCTACATGTCCCCTGAACAGATTAATAAGGAACAGATTGACGCTCGAAGCGATATCTTTTCGCTCGGATTGGTCGCTTACGAAATAATAACCGGTTTTAACCCATATACCACGCCTCCAGGAATGCCGTATGAGGAGCAAAAAAATTATATAAAGAAATTAATGCAGTCTGAAATTATGCCTCCCATGGCAGTGCGCTCGGACGTGCCGGAACCGCTTTCAAAAATAGTGGCTAAAATGCTTACCTGCGACAGGGAACAGCGTTATCAGCGCATAGAAGACGCCAGCAATGATTTTGAACAGAAATACCTGTACGCGAGCGGATTCGGCCCGACTAACAACAGCCTCGCAGCTTACCTGGGGATATTTGAATCGGGATTCAAGAACTATACGCAGGACCAGCTTAAACAGCTTAAATTCCTTAAGGACGAAGAGAGCGGCAAGATAAAACTCGGAAGGAAAATTTCATACAGCTATTATACCAAGGAAGGCCTGAAACTTCTGTCTGAAAAGGATTGGACTAGGGTGTTCCAGGTTTTGGCAAAGGAAAAAATGAAGGAGTCTATGATATGAATTTTTTTATAGGCGGGATAATGCAGGGTTCGTATGTTGAGAAAAAACTTTATCCCCAGGATTACAGGACGCGCATAAAAAATGTAATACAAAAGAATTTTCAGAACGCGCATGTCTTCAGCCCGATTGAACAGCATCCGAATTCGCTGGATTACGCCTACGTCAAAGGCGCCGAGGCTTTTTTTGACATAATGCGCAAGGCGGGCGATTCCGACGTTGTGATAACCTATGCCCCGGAGGCAAGCATGGGGACGGCTGTTGAAATGTGGGAAGGCTTCAGGAACAGCAAGACCGTAATCTGCATATCACCCATGACGGATAACTGGACCGTAAAATTCCTTTCACATAAGGTAATGCCTACGATGGAGGAGTTTGAGGCGTTTGTTGACAGGGGCGACCTCGCGCGCCTGATTAACGATATCGCAACCAAAAAATACAGGAAAGAAGCAAGCCTTTAAACGAAAATGAAAAATGAAGGACGGGACGGAATTAAAGAATGGTAGAATGATAGAATGGCAGAGTGTTTCCAAATAAACACTCTATTTAATCTGTTGTATAAGAAATCGCCGTCAGTCTCATAAAAATCATTGCAATCATCATGCTGAAATCGTTGTCGTTTACGGATTATACGCTTGCTGAATTAACCGGAATCTTCCGCGAAAAAAACTTTCCCGCATACCGCGCGGAACAGGCGGCCGGATGGGTCTATAAGAAACTGGTTTTCTCGCCGGGGAAAATGACCGACCTTCCGCCTGATGTGAAGGCATTTCTTTCTGACAATCTGCATGTCACAGGCTCAATAATAGAACGCGTCTTTGAAAGCAAATTGGACAGCACCGTAAAATTCCTTGTTAAACTCGCGGATGGCAATTATATTGAAACCGTTTTTATGGCGGAATCCGGCGGTAAATCCGCGGTATGCATTTCCACTCAGGCCGGATGCCCTATAAAATGCGCTTTTTGCGTCAGCGGCAGGAACGGCTTGAAACGCAATCTGACCGTCGGCGAAATCGCGGAACAGATACTGCACGTGAATGCCCATTGCAGGGATAACGCTTCTTCCCATAATGTTAAGGAATCGCAAAGCAGGCCCGTGCGTAACATCGTTATTATGGGCATGGGCGAACCGCTTTTGAATACGGACAATCTGCTCAAGGCCCTTGAAATAATAACCGCGAAATGGGGTTTAGGCATGGGGCTGAACCGTATCACGCTTTCTACCGCGATATGCCCGCGCGAACAGCTGGATAAACTTGTTAAGTCAAAACTTGTGCCGAATCTTGCGGTATCTCTGCATGCGGCGGATGATAACTTGCGCAAAAAACTCGTGCCTCATTGCAAAGCGGATATTGCGGAAATTGTCAGGAATGCGAAATGGTACAGGTCTGCTACAGGCAAGGAATTGACTTTTGAATACGTGCTCCTGCGCGATGTGAATTCGTCCGCGAAGGACGCCGGGAATCTGGCGCGCCTCTTAAAGCGCTGTAATGTCAAGGTGAATTTGATAGTATTTAACGCCGTAAAAGACAGTGAATTTTCACCTCCGCCGGAGAAGGATGTGCTGAAATTCCAGGACGTGTTGATCCGCGCCGGCATCATGACATTTATCAGGCAGAGCAGGGGGCAGGATATAAGCGCCGCGTGCGGGCAGTTGACGAGCAGCGAGTAGCGAGCACCGAGTACCGAGGTACGGGACGATAACGAAACAAAATCGCAGAGCGCACATAGACGCGCTGATTACGACGAAGGAGGAAGTATGAAAAATGAAGAATGAAGGACGGGACGGAACGGAACTAAAGAGGCGGGATATTTCCAATAGATTGGATATAGGATTTATTTTTTGGTCAGAGATTTTTCGTTGTCCCCGAGGGGGTAAAGCGTATAGGCGGGGCCTGCCTCGCCGAAGCGGCTTTCTCTTGCGCTATGGCTTTGGAGGATAGGCCGCGCAGGCAGGAGGGTAAACCCTTGATTGGAAGATGTGAATATATATTAACCCTGAAAGGGTGGCAAATGTTATTTCTGCAAGAAGAAATGAAATTGGCATTATCAAGAATTCGTAAATTGGTAAAGGCCGATATGGTTGATTATCTTGGGATAATTCTCGTGTCATTGCCCGTCCTGTATTGCATCTCGTGGCTTTCCGCATGGATATTTTATCCGGCATTTAATTTTAAGTACGGCGACTGTAGTTTAACCTCAAAAGAAATCAAATATATGCAACTGCTGTCGGACAAATCGGATGACTTTAGTTTTCACGCCGGCTTTGCGGGTTTGATGCTGAAACAGGGACGCAGTGACTGCATTGATATCGCAATTAAGGAATATGAGAAAGCCGGGCTTTTATCTCCGCAGGAACCTTCTGTGAATATCGGCCTCATCCATGCATATTTTAAGAAGTGGGAATTTCATAAGAACATTGAGGAATATACGCCGGGTTATTTTAAGCATCCCGGCGCAGGCGTGATGATTACAGCTGAAAAAGTTGTTGATGTTATTGATAAAGCCAGCGATAAGGAAGGAAATAATGCTTTTTACGATTATTTTAAGGGATGGATTTTAATAAATAAAGGTATAGCCCATAAGGAACGCAAGCAACGTCTTTTTGAATCTGAGTACGAATATGAGCGTGAATCCGAAATAAGAATCAAAGATGATGAGTTCGTTAAAAGAGGGGTTGATGCGATTTTGAAGGGAAATGAAAAACAATATTATGACTCCTTGGATGATGTTATCGTTCAGCAGGCTATTGCATTCCTGCCTGAGGCCGGCAAGGATGTGAATCCTTTGGCCAAGATAGAAATTTCCTCAAAAATCGAATTTTATTTTCCATTGGCAATAATAGACAATTCAATACAGGCTATGACTTGTTTGAGCAGGATGTATGAGGATGACGGCGAATATGAAAAGGCGGAGGAAATGCTTAAGGCCATCGGGGAAATGGGAAGGAAGATTGTCCGGCGTGCAAGGACGCTTATTAGATTTACTGAAGGTCTTTCTATACTTGATGCCGGTGATGAGGCTTTAAGGGACTATTGTAAACGCAGGGGTATGATTGAAGAGGCGGCCGCGTACGAAGACAAGAAAAAAGACAGGGATAATTTTTATAAATCATGCAGGTCCAAAACCTGGCCGGATAGTATGAAATATGGGATTATAGATGGTGTTATTGCGAGGCCGGACATTATGATTGATTACGATACCTCAACGGAAAACAATGCTCAGTACGCCCAGTTGGAAGTTTTGGTAAATGGGGTTGCATTCAATGGCATGTTGTTTCTGGTTTTCGCGGCAATAATAGTCTGGAGTTTTACGCGCTATCGGATGAAGAAGTACGAGGTATTCCATTTTAAAAATGTCAGATGGGGAATGTGGGATTACACGCTGATTCTGGGCGGCGGGCTGATGGCGCCATTGATTTTTTTTCTGATTTTTAATAGATGGCATTTAAGCAGGCAGTACGGGATCGGGCATACGGGCTATGTCTGGACGGTTCAAACAGGGTTGATTCCCATTATCATAGCTGTTCTGATATTATTCTTTACAGGATTGAGGTTGAGGTATAAGATGGGTTGGAGCGACGGGCAGGGCGGCATGAAATATATTATTTTGAAAAGGTATTGCATGCTTGTTTTTCTTATACCGGCATTCTGCCTGGCTTTTTTCTGGCTTGGGCCATACAGACGGACATCTTATGTCATTTGGACATTATGTGCAAATCCTGAAGCTGCGCTTATTTTGACCGGCGTGGGATGGATTAAGACGGTACAGGCCGGTAAACTTGCCGGGAAACTGGAGGAGGTTTATCGCAGGCGCATTATGTTTTGTAAATCACTTGTTCTGTTTCTGTGCGTGGCGATGATTGTATTGGTGGTATTTAACCTGACAGTTACGAAGGGGTATTTCAAAGAAACTGAACGCGTGTATGAAATCCGTGTGATAGATCGGTTTATTGACGATGAAGTCGGCGCGACGAGGTTGAAGGATTTGCGGGATTTCGCCGGCTGGAAACAGTGATTTTACGATATAACGACAACGATTTTAACAGGGACTTGACGAGACTTTAAGAGACTGACGACGATTTCCTAAGCAACAGATTAAACAGATTTAGCAGATTAACGATTACGACTAAACACATAACCGTAAAACCCCGCAACTCCTAAACTCCTGTTATTCTATCAACATTCGTCCCGTCATTCGTTCGTCGTCTCATCGCTACTCGCTACTCACTACTCGTCACAACCCGCGCCAGAACTCATCTTTCACCGGCGCTTCGCCGCGAAGATAGGTTTTCAACAGGCGCAGGAGTTTGTCCTTATCTTTCGGCAGGGTGCCTTCAAGTGGGGCGTAGTTGCTCGCGTGGTTGGTTCTGAAGATAGTCCCGTTCAATTCAAGGTTGGTTACTATCAGATGGAGTTCCTCAAGCATTTCACCGGCCGTAAGCAATTCAAACCTGCCGTTTTCATAGTCATCGCAGAGCGGCGTTCCCGGCACTAACATAAGGGTTAGAAAGCTCAGGAATCGCGGGTTCATTGCGTTGCATACGCGGGCGGTTTCAAGGGCATGTTCCCTGGACAATTTTCTTCCGCCGAGGCCGAGGAGTCCTATGACGGACATCTTGATGCCGCATTTTTGCGCCCTTATGACGGCGTCGGTCATTTCCCGGGCTGTGGAACCCTTATTGACGGCCTTCAGGATTTTATCGGAGCCGCTTTCAAGTCCGAGATAAGCGATAGTAAGTTTATTTCGGCTGAATTCCGTCAGTTCTTCTTCGGTTTTAGCGAGGATATTCCGGGCATTTGCGTATATGCCGATGCGCTGGATGTCCGGGAAGAGCGAATTGATCAGGTTAAGAATCTCCATTAATTTATTGAATGACAGGCACATAGCGTCGCCGTCGCAGAGGAAAATTCTGCGGAATTCGCCGTCAATGTTTTTTTTCGCCCATTCAAGATCGGCCTTGATTTCGGCAAAAGTCCTGATTTTAAAAGCCTTGCCCGGGTACGTGCCGCAGAAGGCGCACTTGTCGTGTGAACAGCCGTAGGTTACCTGAATGAGCAGGCTGTCCGCCTCGCTGGGCGGTCTTATAACAGTGCCTTTGTACGTAATCATAAGCGTATAAATCCTCAACTTCTGCGTAAAATGCTGAATACTTTAACCGTTTCAAACTAAACCATCTTGATGATATAAAATCAAGAAAAAGAACATCAGCTAAGGTAAAACGTCAAATCTGTTCATGTGCATTTGTGTTCATTCGTTGTTAATTAGCTATTTCAATTTAGGGTTTATGTGTGTAACAGGCATACTGAAAGCATGTATCTTTAATTCTTAACTAATTGATGTGCAGGATATTAGGTGTATTGTAACGAACGTTAGAGAAGTGTGTAATATAAATTTATTGGTGAACCCATAGATTTAAATCCTCATAGACTTAAAGGCCCAAAAGACTCATAGACCCAATAGTACCCAACAGACCTGAAAACAATGGCCCTTCAAATTGCATACCAGAGCCCTCCAAATATAGATACCGCCTCGTCATTCGTCCCTCACTACGCGCTACTGGTTGCTTGTTGCTTCGTCAGACTCTTTACGCAACCTATTGACAATCCAAAACTTAGGCATAAAACATATATGCCGGCATGCGTTGTTTTGCGTAACTTGCTGAAATCTAATGTGTTATGTAAAAAAACATCGGATTTTATGTAAATCAGTATTTGGGGTTTTCCACAACCTTTCCACAGCGTTTTTTTTCTAAAAGTGTTCTAAATCAGGGGCTTGTTTTGTTATCGGTACATTGAATTGCAATGACTTATGCTGATTTAATGATTTGGTGACTGGGTGACTTGATGATTTTAGCCTTTTGTTTTGTCTCAGACTAAATGGATTAAAGACTAAACAACTAAATGACGAAACCGTAAAAACTTCGTAACTCCTGAACCCCTAAACCCCTGAACTCTATACTCATATCGCCTTTCGTTCCGTTCGCCGTACCCCCGGTACTCGCTGCTGCGCCTATATCGTTACATTTTCTCCGTTTTGCTTTCGTAGAGGTCCTTCACGAACTGAAGTTTTTTTATCAGGGACAGGTATGTTGAAAACGCACAATCCGGCAGGGTGAAGTCCGTGCAGAACAGTTCCTTTAATTCCTGCTTTGTTATGAAATCCTGTATCATGGCTGAATACAATTTTTCGCCCAGTATGTAACCGAGCGCGTGCGTGACGCCTATGTTGAGGCTGAGGTCGTCCGGATAGAGCTTTTTCGCATTGAGCCATTCTCCCGTGTTAAGGTAAACGCGTTCTTTTTCCTTGTGTCTGAGCAAGGATATAGTGATTTTCTTTAGTTCCTTCAATTTGGGGTCTCGCAACTTTCTGTCTATGTTGGAAGTCAGGAATATTTCAAAATCCTTTTCCTTGTAGCATAGCCGTTTGTGGTTTATGATTTTTGATCCGAGGTATCCGAGCGCGTTTCTCATTATGGCTAAATAAAACCTGTCCGTTTTCGTCATTGCCGCGCTCAGGACGGCCTTTGAACACTTGTAATATACATAATGCGCCGCTTCCTCGGCGGCATGGTTTATGGAAAGACTGCTTAAGTAGATAATATTTCCCTGCGGAATGAACATGCTTTCGCGCTTCAAAATGCTTATCTCTATGTTTTCCACTTCCTTTGCGGAGATGTCCGGCGAATGCCTGATCTTTTCAAGCAGGTTCAGGTCGTCCATTGCATATATTGTAAGGTCTCCCATGTCAGGCACGGGTATTTCCAGAAAATTGCAGAAAGCTTTGATTATTTCCGTTATCTGTCCCAGAAAATCAATCTGCATTTCTTTTGACGCGGTCCACTCGGGATTGCGCTGGTATTGAAGTTCCCCGGCGTTTTCCTGCCAGTTGAAATACGACTGGAATTTGACGAGCGGCGGCGTGGACATTACGGAGAAGGAGTATTCGTTCAGCTTGAGCACGTCCGCGATGTGTTCAAGTTCCTGTTCCGCGAGTTTCCAGTAAAGCCGTTCAATGTTCTGGTGCACTATGAGTTTTTTGCGTTCCTTGCCGTTCTTCTGCAGTATGGCATCAACGGTTCCGGGCAGGTGGTTTTCCGTTATGTGCAGGTCGCCGAAGAGCACTGTTACAATGTAACCCGGATTTTGCGCGGAGAGTTTTGCTATTATCCTGGCCGCGAATTTGTCGCGGCTGACCAGGCCGGTCTGCCGTTTCGCGGGGTTGGAATTTAATCCCTCTATCCGGAAGTGGTTCGCGCGCGCGAATTCAATGACAGGCTTGTAATGCGCCCATTCAAATCCCCATGTCCTGTTGTAATCTGTTTTTTCAAGGAATTCCGTTTCCGTAATGCGGTTGTCCAGGAAGGCATTAATGTATTCTCCGTGCCTGTTAAGGAACATCTCGAGGCACACGATGATGCCTTTCCTGTTTCTGCGGTATTCTTCCGACGCGGAGATGTCTTCAAGAAGTTTGAGGAATACCTTTTGCGACTGGCTTAGTGTATGGAAATCTCCTACATATATAATATCTGACTGCAGGGCCTTTTCAAGCAGTTCCTGTTTATTGGAGATTTTGTCGTAATTTCCCGTAACCTGCTTGAATTCTTCGTAATACTTCTGTATATGCCTGTGGGACCTTACGGAACTGTAGATCTGCCGTTTGATTCTCTTGACCAGCCGTTTTTGGATTTCAACAAGATTTTGCCTTAGACTCATAGAATATTATATTTCTTCAATTTTTTTATCAGGGTTGAACGGCTTATGCCGAGTATTTTGCTGGTTTGCATCTGGTTGTGTTGCGTGAGGGCGTGGATCCTGGCGATAAAAGGCCCTTCAAATTTATCCATAATCCGGGCGTAAACATCACTGCTTTTTTCCATGTCCATGTCTTTGATGAAGCTTTCGATTATTGAAGCTATCGGCGTTTGCGTGTCGGATTTTTCCCGGAACAGATATTCAGGCAGGTCCTCCATCTGTATGGTTGAACTGCGGGAAATAGTCAGGGCGTATTCAATGGCGTTCTTGAACTCCCTGACATTGCCGGGCCAGTTATGCGACATCAGGACGTTTCTGGCATTGTCCGACAAAGCCCGGTGGCCGGCGTTATGAAGGGCGAAGAAGTGGCTTGTCAGAAGGGGGATATCCTCTTTGCGTTCCCGCAGAGGAGGCATGACTATTGAAACGACATTAAGCCTGTAGAAGAGGTCTTCCCTGAACGAGCCGTCTTTGGTCATTTTTTCAATATCGCGGTTTGTCGCCGCTATGATTCTTACGTCAACATTGATAGGCTTAATGCCGCCTATGCGTTCAAACGATTTGGTCTCTATGAAACGCAGGAGTTTTGCCTGGCTTGAGAGCGGTATTTCGCTTATTTCATCAAGGAATATTGTGCCGGAATCGGCCAATTCAAATTTTCCGGGCATCTGTTTTATGGCGCCCGTAAAAGCCCCTTTATCATGCCCGAAAAGTTCGCTTTCCAGCAGGGTTTCGGGCAGGGCGGCGCAGTTCACAGGTTCAAATATGCTGTCTGTCCTTGCGCTGTGGTGGTGGATTGCCCTTGCCACAAGCTCCTTGCCGGTGCCGCTTTCGCCTATGAGGAGCACATTGACGCCGCTCATGGATACTGCACCTATCTTTTTGAAAACGTCCTGGATGGCATGGCTGTTCCCGACGAGATTATAAGGCGCGGGCGGGCTTGTAAAATCAGCAGTGCCTGTTTTGTTACCGCGGGAGTCAAGCGCCCTGTTGATGGTTTGCATGGCGGTCTGTATGTCTATGGGCTTGGTCAGATAATCATACGCTTTTTTCTTTATGGCTTCAATCGCGGTGTCCATGGTGCCGTGCGCCGTTATCATTATTACCGGCAA
The DNA here is from genome assembly GCA_016220095.1 of Planctomycetota bacterium. Classification (GTDB taxonomy): domain Bacteria; phylum Planctomycetota; class MHYJ01; order JACQXL01; family JACRIJ01; genus JACRIJ01. The sequence goes on from JACRIJ010000076.1 coordinate 11,526, forward strand.
ATCGCCGTGCGTCTGGCGTATTTTTTCAAGCGCGTCCAGCCCGTTCATGCCGGGAAGCCGTATGTCAAGGATGACGAGTTCCGGTTTTTCGGTTTCAATCTTTATAAGGCCGTCTTCAGCGCTGGCCGATACGGCCACGGTATGCCCTTTTGAGGTCAGCAACTGCTGGAAAGCCCAGCAAATGGCCTGTTCGTCGTCAATTATAAGTATTTTAGCCAATGTAATTTCTGCCTTTGTAAAAAGACCGGTTTTCGTTTGCCGTCCCTCGCTATTCGCTACTTCGTCAGTCCTGCATTATCCATTTTTCCTTCTTCATTTTTATTAGAGAGCATATTTTATCACAAGAAATCCCCCGACGAGCAACAGCATAAATATTACCGTCAGGATGTCAAAGTACTTATCAATGAAATTCTTTACAGGCTGTCCGTATTTGTAAATGAGCGCGCTTACAAGGAAAAACCTGAAAGAACGCCCGATAACCGACGCGAGCACGAAAGTGCTGAAATCCGCGTGTGCCACGCCGGAAGCTATTGTGAATACCTTGTAAGGTATCGGAGTTATCGCGGCTATCAGCACGGATATAAAGGCGTAGTCATTGAATGTTACGCACAGGTCGGCAAATTGCTTTTCGTAATGATACATGGCAATAATAGGTTTGCCTATCACTTCAAACAAACTGTAGCCTATAAAGTAGCCGAACATCCCGCCTAATACGGAGCCTATGGAGCATATCAGCGCGAATTTGAACGATTTCTTCTGGTTCGCCAGGCAAAGGGCTATCAGAAGTATGTCGGGCGGTATCGGAAATACGGATGATTCAATAAATGCCAGAATAAACAATGCAAGGAGCCCGTAAGGCGATTTTTCCCAGGACAAAACCCAGTCGTACATCCGGCGCACGAAATTCTTTTTGATAACAATGTTTTCTTCCAATGCAATACTCCTTTGCTTAGCCACGAAGACACGAGGGCACGAAGATTACGAAACATGACATGTATTAGTGTTCATTAGTGGCAAAAACATTCTTATTCAGGTTTAAAAAGCAATTCAGATATTTTTTCAACGATTTTTTTCCGTTCCGCGGCCGGCGTTTCGGCGTCAAATTGCATTCCCTTGAGCGCGTTCAGGTTTTTCAGGCTTATAAATGCTGATTCCCTTACGCGGGCGTTTTCATCGTTAAGGGCCGCGAACAGGTATGGATTGACTTTCTTTTTCTCATCGGTGTATGATTCAAGCGATTCCGCCGCTGAGGCCCTTGTTTCGGAATATTTATGGGATGAAAGCGTCGAAATGAGCCATTCAAGCCGCGTTTTGTCTTTGTTTGAGTTCCACCATTCAAGCCAGTCGTTTTTGGCTTTCAACAGCGCTTTTTCATCGGTTGAGGATTCGTCGTATTTAATAAAGATTCCCGTGAGCCGTTCCAACGCGGTTTTCGCGTAAGCCCTGACTATTTCTTCCGGGGCGTTGATGAGTTCAATTATATAAGGAACGGATGATGGGTTGTTTTCCGCCTGGAGCCTTAGCGTGCAGGATACCCTGACTTTGACGGATGCGTCTTTCAATCCGCCTGTCCACCAGTCAAGGGGCTGTTTTGACTTGTTGGCATTCCACCACTCAAGCCACGCGGTAGTTGCGGTTGTGCGTTTCGCGGCGTCCGCTTCGGGTTCAAAATTAAAATCAAAAGACGTGATTTTTACAAGCGCGTAATTCGCGAAGTATCTTACGGCATGGGATTCATCGGCTATGGTTGTGATAAGCTGGGGTATGGATGAGAAGTCGGTGGCATCCGCGAGGCGCTGGCATGATGATGCGCGGTTTTTTGCCAATTCGTCCGTAAGCCCGTTCAGCCACCATTCGGCCTGCGTCCGGTTCTTGTTCTTTTCCCACCACGCGTTCCATTTCTGCGCGCCTGCCGAACGCTTTTCAGGAGTGCCGTCGGGATTGAAATCGTAATCAAATCCGGTGTATTTTTTCAACAACCTGTTCGCGGTTTCCATTATGGCGGGATTGGGGCTGTCCAGAAGGGATATGAGATAAGGCAGGGTTTTCTGTATGTCCATGTCAGCCGCTGCCGCAATGGCGGTTGCGGTTATTACCGGCGATTTTGATTGTATTTTTACGGTAACATTTTCAAATAGCCCTGACATCTTTTTGGATTGTATTATTTCCATCGCCGTGCAGGCGAGTTTTTCGTCAGGGTCATCAAGGCACGCTTTCAGCGCATCAGGCAGTTCCGGGCAGTCAAAGCCGGACAGTTTTTTCAGGTGGTTTATGCGCAGAGGGTTTTCAGCGTTCCTGACAAGTGCGGCCAGTTCCGTGACGGTTTTCTGTTCTTCCGGAGTTAATGGCTTCGGTTCGTCCGCCGAAACGCGATTCAGAGCGGCGAGGGAGAACATAAGTAATACAAGTAATTTTTTCAGCATAAAGAAAATCCATTATTTCGACAGTGAATCAATCCATTGCTTTTCAAGTTCATCCAGCCGTATGCGGTAGGTTGAATAAAAAGCGTCATCAATATTTTCGGCTGTTTCAAGGTTTTTCAGGAGAGTGACGAGGTTCGTGTCATGGAATTCAACGGCGAGGAATTGCGTGAACGAGAGCGCTTCTATGTAAAATTGCTCCGCGAGTTCCCTGCTGTCTTTCGCTTTTTCCCAGAAATCCGTCAGTTCTTTTATATGGACAAATGATTGGTTTTTTGCCGTAAGCACCATGGAGTATTTTACGGTGTCAAGCAGTTCCTTGTCGTTTTCGTCCGTATAATATTGCGCGATGCCTTCGTCAAGCCAGCGGGGCACTGAGGGAGCGGCGTTATGGATAAACGAATGCGTCAATTCGTGTTTCAGCGCGTTTTCGAAAATTTTCCTGTTTGCGGTGAAGTTTTTCACAGGCACGTGGATTTTCTGCTTGCCGGGTTCGTAATGGGCCGCGTAAAAGCCGGCTGTCCCTGTCTCCGAATAGTATTCCGCGTCCGGATAAATTATGACCTTGACAGGCGAAGTGAATCTGATGTTGAATTTCGGCGACAGGTCGTTGTAGTCCTCTTCAAGCAGGGTGACTATTTCCGTTGCTATGGACGTGTCAACGGCGTTTTCACCTTTGAATTTCACGGTAAAAAGCCGTGTGGAAATTTCCCTGTAAGTATCCTCAATGGCTTTTTCCTTCTGGATAGTCGCGAGCAGTTTCCGGATGAACGGGTAATCAGGTTTCAGGGACAGAGCTTCGTTCGCGTATTTTTCGGCATCCGCGAGTTCGTCAAGCCAGTACAGCGATGAAGCGAGGAAACTGAGGGTTTGGATATTGGCGGAGTTCAGTTTGTACGCGTTTGACAGCGTTTCAACGGCGTCGTAGTAATCGCCATTTTCATAATAGGCTATGCCGAGGAGCGCGTGATAGGCGTCTATGGACGGGTCGTATCTCAGGGCTTCCTTCGCGCAATCTATGATGCCGGGCAGTTTGTCGGCTGATTTACCGTCGTTGAATTCGTCAAACCTGTTTTTTCCTATCATGAAATACGCCTGGGCGATGAATGATTTTGCCTGCGCGTTTTCCGGGTCAAGAATAAGGATTTCGTTAAACAGGTCTTTCGCCCGCGAATAATTATTTTCAGCGAGTTCTTTTTTGCCGTTTTCGGCAAGCGATTCAATCTTTTTCCCGAAGTCTTCTTTCTGCCTTTCGGTGACGACTTTTTTCTGTTCGGGCGTAAGACGGCTGAGGATTTCTATGGCAGATATGTTTTTTCTGGTTATGGCGATTTTGCTTTTGAATCCCTGTTCAAGGGAATTGTCAATGGTGACGGAATCCTTTTTGATTTCGCAAATTTCGCCGGTGACGGCAGTGTGCGTCTTGAGAGTGAATTTAACCCGCTGTCCTGCGGCAAGCGACGCGAATAACTCGTCATTCTGGTCGGCTATTGCCGCCGGAATAAAAATCAAGATTAATATAAGAAGAGCTGTTTTGCGCATTTTAGATATGCCCGCCTCGGCCGGATGCCGGTCAAAATAAAAAAGCGAGGGCGACGGGAATCGAACCCGCAACTTCCAGATCGACAGTCTGGTGATCTAACCAATTGATCTACGCCCCCGAATATAAAGCCGTTCACACGCCGACAGCGCCGGTTTCCGCGCTTAAAATGGGCGGTAGAGGATTCGGACCTCTGGCCTTCTGCGTGTAAGGCAGACGCTCTGACCAGCTGAGCCAACCGCCCCCGGCCAAGTCTCAATAAAGCATAATATTTATATAAAAAAAAATGCGCTGTGTCAAGATTTAAATGAAAAACCAGGAGTTATGGTGTTCAGGAGTTACGGAGTTTAGGAGTTACGGAGTTCAACGGTTTCGTTGTTTAAGGCGGTTCAAGGATTGTTCAATACGGTTCAATATTGTTGAATGGCGGATACAGGAGCTCCGAAACTTGCCAGCAAAACAGGTGTAACACGCTCATATTTATAGGGATAAAGTAAAAGGACGATTTTTAGCAAATTCGCATTCGATTTTTCTTGACTTTTCAGGTAATTTATGATATAATTCATTATATCAT
>JACRIJ010000071.1 GCA_016220095.1 Planctomycetota bacterium
TTGAAATTCCGTGTATTTTTTCACACCTTCTCAGTCGAGGTGGGTTTTTGCTGGTTTTTCGATAACGCTGAACACGGACGACACACCCCTGGATCCCCTCTTTTTAGAGGGGACATATACGAATTTCCCCTCTATTAAGAGCCCGCCTTCGCGCACCTGCGTGCCAAAGCCTGCCTGCACGCACCTGCGTGCTGAAGCACTACGGTGCGTAGGCACGAAGCCCGCTTCGGCGGGCGTAGGAAGGGGGTTAGGGGTGTGTTAAGCGTAACCTCGACTGAGGCCTTACCAATTCATTCAAATTTTTCTTGACAAAACCCAAAAATAATATATAATGACATATTGCTTATTTTCTATTAGAAGCGCCTGATAAGCGCGTAAACTGCGTTTCGCGACGACGTAGACACCACGGTTCGCAGTTTTGACAGTTAACTGTCTACTCTTTAATGAAAGGATTTACCTATGGCTTTCGAAGAACGAACGATTCTCTGTGCGGATTGCGGCAATGAATTCAAATTCACCGTTGAAGAACAGGAATTTTATTCCTCAAAGGGTTTTGAAAACGAACCCAAGAGGTGCATGGAATGCCGTCGTATGAAGAGGCGCCAGAGGCATACAAGGTCAAGAAGCATGTCTCCGCGTTTTGCGGCTCCGAGCGGCATATACAGGATTATATGCGATGCATGCCAGAAGCAGGATACAGTGCCTTTCCCGCCGAGGGCTGATAAACCCGTATATTGCAATGATTGCTTTGCAAAGGTAAAGTCGGGCGAGCTTTCGCCCGCAAGGCCTTATCTGACTCCGAGAGCTGAAGATGCGGAAATCGTATCTGACAGCATAGCGGAAGAGATAACTGATGCAAATGACACGACATCGCCGGAATCAAACCCGGAAAACAATCTGTAATAAAGAAAAACCTTTTAATGAAAGAAGAGTGATTTTAAATGGTTAAGGTCAAAGTTAACGCTTCTGACGAACTTGACAGGGCTTTGCGTCTTTTCAAGAAGATTTGCAACAATGCGGGCATTTTCAAAGAGATTAAGAGACTTTCTTATTATGAAAAGCCCAGCGAACGGAGAAGGCGCGAAGGCGAAATGAAGAAGCGCAACATGGTTCTCGCCCAGAAAAGGATTGATTCCGGAGTGGAAACAGTCAGGCGGAACAACCCGAAGGTTAAGAGAAGCTATAACAGCAGGTAAGCGTATTTATTTTGGTTTCCGTTGTCCGGATGGAACACACCGCGGGCAACGGATTTACCATGCGTCATCCGATTCATATTTTATGCCATACAGCACGTCTTCAACGGTTTGTATGATCGGTTCAAGTTCTTCTTTTGTCAGCTTCTTGTCGGCCAATGCCAACTGCAATTCATAGTGCATCCTGTTCAATATTTTCAGGTATTTCTTCAGGACTCTTTTTTCCATATAATAGCGGTGCAGTTCAAATCCGATTTTGTTTACATTTTTCAGTTCATCGGCGTTCATTTCGGAACAGGTTCTTATCGTGTTGATATCCGACTCAAGGGCGCTGTTGAAAAAATACCCTACTACGGCATTCCCGCAGAAGTTCAACCCAGCGGCGATGCCGGCGATTACGGCGGCAAGGCACAGCGCTATCAGCCAGCGGTTGCGTTTTTTGCGGCGGGTATCGCTTTCCTCCTGCAGTTTTTCAGCCATTGTTTTCGGACGTTCCCGTTCCGTTGCTTCAGGGTGATTAGTATTGTTCATGTTCATGCCTATTTTATTCTCCACAGGGTTTCTCGCGGAATACTCATGTTAAGAAACACGCCTGAAATATCATTATAGAATCTTTTCGCATCCATAGGATATCCGGAGGTGGGTTTCAGCCCGGGCACGCGGTTCAGCCAGAAGCGGTTGATTGCCCGCATGAAAAGTTCTCTCGTGTATTTAGCAAACATTGACGCGAGGGCTATCGTGAACTGCGCGTCTTCGCCGTCCTTGAGGAAATGGGCCGTAAAAGCATGCGGTTGCGCGACCACCTTGTACGAAGATTTCGCGCGCGATTCCGTGATTATGGATATCTTTTCCGTTCCGAAACGGTTCTGGAAGTCATTTTTGTAAAAATTTTTTCCGCCGTGTTTGCCCGCGTAAACAGTAATGCCGTGCCCCGTGTTTCCCGCGGGAGCGGGCATTGAATTCAGCGTTTTACGGGCGAGGTTTACGAACAATTCAAACAGAAAGTCTGATTTGTTTTGTCCTGAGAGCGACCGGTTAAATTTAATCGCGTCCGCTATTTCCAGATGCGCGCCGAGGAATTTTATGCCTTTGCAATCCAGAGCGGATTCAACGGCCTGCATGAAGTTTTTCAGGCCATTGCCCGCGCCGGCGGCTGTTTCGCGGTCTATTCCCGCGTACCACGGGTAGTCTGCGAAATTTTCGTGCGGGCCGGCATCAAGCAGGTCAAGGTATTCCGGGAGCGTGAATCCTCCGGAATGCGGGATGTTTTTTTGCGCCTTAAGCAGGAGGAGCAGGGGATGTATGGTTTTTTCCAGTTGTGCCGTGCCTTTGCGGGGCGAGAATACTTTCTTGCTGTCGCAGACCGGCATTTTCATGCCATGGTCGCTGTTTTTGCAGTTTTTGGTTATTACTGTTCCAAGTGATTTCCAGAGGTCGGTTTTTCCGTCGGGCGCCGAAAAAGCCACGGATGCCATAACGAGCGGGCCCATTTTAGGGCCGTAACCGGCTTCGTCAATTCCTATTATATAAGCCATAGCTAAAGTTCTAATTCAACAGATATGTTCTGCATTGCCTTGAGCGACAGTTCCATGAATTTTTCAATGGAAAGCCCGATGTCGGAGCACGCGTTGATGCGGTTCCTGTCGGCCCCTGCGGCGAAGCGTTTTTCTTTCATGCGGCTTTTGGCGAATTCCACGTTAACGGCCGCGAGTTTCTTTTCCGGCCTTATAAGTGCGCAGGCGACGAGGAATCCGGTGACGGGGTCGGCGCAATAGATGGCTTTTTCCATTTTGGTTTCGCGCGGCTTTTTATCCGCGTGCGCCTTGATGGCATCAATGACATCTGAAGGCACATCAGTGCCGGCGAGCAATTCAGCGGTTACGAGCGCGTGCCTTGCGGGGTCTTTCAGGGTTTCTTCGTAATCAAGGTCATGGAGGAGTCCCGCAAGCGCCCATTTTTCCGGGGGCTCGCCGAATTCCGCGGCCATGGCGGCCATTACGGCCTCTACCGCGATTATATGTTTGCGGAGATTCTTATTGGAAATCCGCGTTTTTACCAGTTCAAAGGCTGTATTTCTGTCCATACATTCATATCCGGCATTAATTAATGTTTTAATGGAGAAAGCGCGAAGGACGCATGTTTGTGCGCGGTTTATTCTTACGGATAATTTGTTTTCGGGAAGAATGCCTGCGCGTCATGTCCCTGGATAATGATAAGAATGCCTATGTTTAATTTAGCGGTGGCATGCCAATTTGTCTGCAGGTCATCCATGAAAATAGTCGGGCCGAAGGTGCCGTTGCTGACGGTATTGGAAGTCAGGATGGGCGTGAAGATATCGGCTGTTCCGTTTGAATTAATCGGCAGGGGCGCGTCGGTATCTCCCGCGATTGCTATTATGCGCATATCATTCAAGGCGGTAACCGTGTGGCCGTATCTGCCGTAGTTCATATTATTGGAAGTGATGGAAAAAGAACCGATTCCCGATGTGCTGAAATTATAAAGTTCGGTTTCCTTTGTGTTGACTTCACTGCCGACAATCAGCGGATTCAGCTTGACTATGGTGTAAAATTCCCAGTCAGTGGATGTCGTTCCGGTATAATTGGATGACAGAGTCAGCTGGGTATCGGAATCCACGGACAGTATTACGTAGATTTTGCCGTTGGAGTTGCAGTACATAAGGTCATTTGCGGCGACCTTGGAGAACCATTGGGTATTTGTGCCTACGGCTATAGGGGAGGCATTTATGAATTTCGCGCGGCCTTCGGCGTAAATCGTTGATACGGATTTATGCCCTATGCGGCCGAGATTGAGGTCAGGGCCCGCAGTAAAGGTTTGCTGGGCAGGGTCAAATATTTCCGTACTTGTGTCAAATATGCCGCTTCCGCCGGAAATAAGGACCCTTCCGTCCGGCAGGAGGTTTGCCGAGTGGTCCGTTCTTGATTTATTCATGTTTCCGAGCGTGGTTTGAAATACGCCCGTGAGGGGGTTATAAATTTCGGCTGTGTTGAGCGCGCCGTAAACCGAGTCGCCGCCCGTGATGAGCACTTTGCCGTCCAGCATTTTCGTGGCGGTATGTTTGTAGCGGGCATTGAACATCGCAGTGAATGTAGGCGTAAACGAATTGGTTGCCGGGTTATACAGGTCGCAGGACGCAACCGGTTTGAGCCCGTCAAAGCCTCCGGTAAGAATTATGGTGCCGTTATCCAGTGTCGTGCCGGCGTGGAAAATCTTGACTGAAGACATGTTGTTTGTAACCGGCATGAACAGAATCCTGGAAGTGTCGTAGTATTCGGCTGAAGAGTTGCATATCAAACTCTGGTATTTATAATCAAGGTCGGTGCCGGGATTCAGGATAGCGCCGCCGGAAATCAGGATATTACCGTTTACAAGCGGCGTGGCAGTCGGCGCGTACGCCCTGTCAACGGTCAGGCTGTGGGCGGTGGCCCTGAATGTCTTGGTTGCGGGGTCGTAAATTTCCGCCAGTCCTGAAGGGTTTGTAAACCCGGTTCCGCCTGAAATAAGCACGGTACCGTCAGGCAGGAGGTCGGCCGTATGTTCGGCCCTTGCTTTTATCATATTGCCTACGGGCGTAAAAGTCAGGTTTACGGGGTCAAATATTTCAGCGGTGTTAGTCATCAGGCCGTAAGAACTCAGGGCCCCGTTATATCCGCCTGTTATAAGTACAGTGCCGTCCTGGAGGAGCGTTGCCCTGTGGAGGAACCTTTTTTCATCCATAGTTTCCTGAAGCGGTTCAAATTTTTCATTCACGGGGTTGAACATCTCCGACGAAGAGTAAATTGCCCAGGTGCTGATATAATAAGAATCAGCGGTTCCGAGTCCGTTGACCTTGCCGTAGTTGGCTTCGGTGCCGCCCGTTATCAGGACTCTGCCGTCATGAAGCAGTGTGGCCTGGTGGAAGAATCTTATGGCATTCATCTGTGAATTGTTTATGGTGTATCTGAAAGCCTCCACAGCCGGGTTATATATTTCCGCGAATTTTGAATAATACGCGTTATTGGAATAATCATAATACCTGTATCCGCCTGTCAGCAGTACGGTTCCGTTTTGCAGGAGCGTTGCCTGGTGGCCGATGCGCTCTTCCTGCGTATTAATGGTGGTAGATGCCAGGAATGAACCTTTAGTGCCGTCCGCGTTGAACATTTCCGCAGTGAGCGTTTTGCCTTTGTATATGGAAAAAACATCGCCGCTTACCGCGGCTTCTATGAGTTGAACCACGCTTATGTATGCAGGTTCTTCCTGCGTGGCGTTGACTGCGGATGTTATGACGGCGTATTCGGTTGTGCCGGTCATGTGGCTGATCTGGGCTATGTCGCCGCTTTCCACGTTTACCCATATGGACAGGTCATAGGTATCTATTTCCGTGTACATGGAAACATCATTGTCACAGCTCAGACTGGCGTAAGTGAGCGTGCTGGCGTTTGGCTGGGGCACGCCGCCTATGACGAGCACCCTGCCGTCATACAGCTTCGTCGCTGTGTGCAGGAAACGCGGTTGTGACAACACGTCGGCTGAAGCGGTGAATGAACGGGTTTTGTGGTTGTAAATGGAAACAGTGTCGGTTCCGGCATAGGCCGTATAATCGTTCCTTCCGCCCAGGATAAGCACCGGATACTCGTTACTGCCGTCGTTGTCAATGTCCTGTTCGTCCAGCAGTGTGGCGGTGTGGTCAATGCGCGCATTCTGCATCTGGTCGTTAGTGACGTCCAGATTTTCATAATGTTCAAGCTTGAGCGTATAGATTTCACCGTCATCAAGGACGTTTCTTGAGCGGGCGTCAACGCCTCCGCACAGGAATACGTCTTCATAAAGCACTCCGGGGCTGAATTCTTCTGATGTGGGAATTACATTTGACGTATGTCCCTGGCGCCTTTTCCTCATCCCGGAAAATTTATAAAATGAATCCGCGCCGTGCAGTGTCGGTGGGACGAGTTCGTAAAGTTCCGTTTTTGTTATGCCGGCGTTGGTGCCTTCGCTCGCGAGATATTTTAATTTTATGCCGGTCGCGAATGCTCCGGCAGGCAATGTAATGGTTACGGGGCCGGTTTCCGAGTATTTAAGCGGGCCGCTCATCGAAGGATTAGTGCCGTCGGTGGAGTAATATATTTCGCCTGTGGAAATCGTGTTTGTAAGCGTTATAGTAATGGAATCGTCATTGTAAATGCCGCCCGGCGGATAAGCCGTGGCTACGATGGTTGAAGACCCCGGGGTCGCACTGCCTTCAACGAATTCGCTTTCATTGAGCGAACCGTCATACGCAACTACGTGAAAGATATAATTAATGCCGTTTGTGAGGTCAACCATGTTATATGACGTTACATTATCAACGTCGGTGCCTGTATCAAACGTTGAACCGTTGTTTATGCTGGCATATATCCTGTAGCCGGCGACATCCGAGCTTTTGCTCGCTATCCAGGTGAAAGTGACTTCCATATCGCCCGGTACGATTTCCAGGTTTTTTATGGATTCCGGCGGCGTGTTATCTATGGCGAGAGTGTTGGGAGTGGCTGAAACTTCAAGTATGTTGGTATCCCATAGATTGCTTTCGTTTGTTTCCGTGTCATACGCTGTAACGCGGAAGGTGTACTTGGTGCCGTTAGTCAGGCCCGTATATTCGTATATCAGGTTATTGCCGACATTAATGCCGCTGTCAAAGGTAACTCCGTCGTCCGTGCTCGCATAAATCTTATAGCCGGCGACATCGGTGCTCGGGCTTGCGTTCCATGTCAGGGTGACTTTGCCTTCCTGGGCGAGTATCTGAAGGTCAGTTATATTGTCCGGAGCCGTGGTGTCGGGTATGGGTACGGAAATACCGGTTCCGCCCTGCTGGCTGTCTTTTTTGCTGCAGCCGGCGGCCAATAGCATTATGGATAGCGCCGCTAAAACAAGTGCAAGGGAAATTGGCTTTTTCATAGACTCCATTCGGGCCTCCTATTACCTTAAAAATACTGCACAAGAGAGAAAATGAGGTTGTATGTGCTGTCTGAACCGATGGCAAATTCGGTATTGATTTCCGGATAATTGCCGGGTATTTCAATATAAACGCCCATAGCGGCTCTTAACTGCGTGGAAGAATCGTTTTCCAGGTCCATTTCAAGTCGTGTGATGTTTACGAGATGAAATGCCAGATACTCTTCGTTTACATTCAGTGTGGAGTACATTATGCCGGCATAAGGCTTCAGCGTCCAGTCGGAATACTTGAATTTCTTTGACGCCGTTAGGCTTAGTATGAATTTATCCCATTCGTACGTCAGTTTTTCGTTCGCAAGATCCACCTGATTGAGAGTGGAATTCTCGGCCTCACCGGTCGTGTAATTCGCTTCCAGAATAGCCTGCCATTTCCTGCCGGCGTTGAATTTAAGGGTCGCGCCGGCCTCAAAGGAATCGCCGCCCATTGACATGCTGTCGTTATTGAACGTTGACTCAAGCTGTACCGAACCAAAACCGATGTAAAGGTCCAAATTGCCAGCGCCGATGCCGTTTGTCCAGTGCAGGTCTATTATCTCACTGCTTTCCTTCCAGCGGATAATTTCGGCGTTGTTCTGGTCGCTTACAGTAGGATAATTGAATATCAGCCCGAGGTCGTTCCTGGGCACTCTCCTGTCGGCTATCTTAAGGTCAGTGTAGTCCTCAAGAGTATATTTGAAGCCGAGTCCGAAATGGTCCCACCAGTTGAGTTCAACGAATTCCTGGTTTTCGGCAGCCGTCAGGGCGGGCGCGCAGAATACGGATACAAGCATTATAATCGCTAAAATCCTCATTAATTTCATACAAAGTACCCTTAATAATTAATTAACAAGTAATGTTGCAATTATACTTTTTATGCAGGCTTTGTCAATAAATAATTACATAAAACATTGGTATTCTGTTCTTGCGTCGCTTATCGTTCTTTTCCCTTATCCTTAATATGACATCAATGTAAGGGATCCTGCGTAAGGAGCGGCTCGTCGTACGTCCAACGACGACTACGGTTTAACCGCAAAGGCCGCCAAGCACGCTAAGAGCCGGACGCGCACCGCGTATTGCGAACCATAAATTCACACGAATTACCGCGAATTGCGGAGCCGAAGGGCTTGGTACAGGGTGTTCTGCTTTATGCCTTAAAGCTCTAATTGCAAATTCAGTGTGTTCGCGGGCTTAAAGCCGGTCTTATTAAAGAATTTCAGGAGCGCCCAGTCGTTCCAATTAACAAATGTATTCAATTTTTGTATGTTTGCCGTCCTGAGATTGTCCAGAAACCTCTGCATCATGGCGTAGCCCAGGCCGGATTTCTGGTACGCGGGGTCTATGCCTAAAGTATCAAGGTATGCGGTAGTGTCGGGAATTCCGAATTCGCCCTTGTAAACGCCGCCCATTATGAAGCCCGCAATCTTGCCTTCATGTTCGGCGACCAGGGAGATGACTATATTGTGCTTTTCATCCAGATGCTGGCCCATTTTCATTTCGTAGTAATCGGCGCGGTTTTCGCCTGTGATTTTCCTGTCTATCTTCACAATGGCGTCCATATCCGACTCCTTCATTATGCGGTAGGTTATATTTTCAAGGTTGATTTGTCTGTTCATAAATAATACCTCCAAAAAAGTTATATCCGGTTTCCGTGGTCCGTTTAAATGGGAATCGGGCAACGGGAACCGGAAAACGTCCTGCATTCTTCCTTCTTATAACGAAGAAGGAAGAAGGCATACTGTCGCTTTGTCCGTCGTCCCCTCGCTCCTCGCTCCTCGCTACTCGCTACTGCGTAAGACTTACCGGTTCTTGTACTCCGGCCTTTTCTTTCCCAGCGACGTCAGTCCTTCGTATGCATCCGCAGTGGAAAATATTTCTTTCAGGTACGACAATTCAACATCCAATCCGCCATTCAAATCTTTTTTCATTCCTTCATCAATAATTTTGTTTGCCAGCCGGACAGCTATGGGGGCTTTGTATGAAATTGCCTTGGCGGTTTTGTTCAGCAGTTCCGCAGTGGCGTTTTCTGCAGGCCTGCCTGTCAACAGCGCTTCCATGTTATTGTCCGCAAAGATGCGCGCAAGGGGTTTCAGTTCTTCCGCTACCGGTTTAGGCGCGTATTTGTCAGGTACTTTTTCTCCTGCGGCAATAGCATGGAGTTTCGGTTCTATCTCTTCAAGTTTCATCAGGAATGTCACTAATCCGAATCTGTGCGCCTCTTCCGCCGTAAGCGTTTTCCCCGTGAATACGAGGTATTTCGCCAATTCCTTCCCGGCAATCCTCGGCGTCCTTTGAGTGCCGCCCAGGCCGGGATAAATTCCTATGCCGGTTTCCGGAAATCCCATAGTGCACCTGTTGGTGGCTATGATTGCCCGGCAGGCCAGCGCGAGTTCCACGCCGCCTCCGAGCGCGAGTCCGTCCATTACGGCAACGGTTGTTTTTAGTGAATTTTCTATTCTTTTCAGCAATTCCTGCCCGCGTTTTGTGAAGTCAAAAATCCTGTCCAGGTTTTTTTGTTCTATGTTTTTTATGAAAAATCTTATGTCCGCGCCGGCGACAAAAGCCTTGCCTGCGCCTGTTATGGCGATGACTTTTGCGTCAGGGTTTTTTTCGGCTTCTGAAAATGCATTTTCCAATTGTGTCACTACGGTTTCATTCAGCGCGTTCATCGCTTCAGGGCGGTTCACGGTTATGGTGGCAATGCTGTTTTTTATTGTCAGGTCAACAAACTGAAAATTCCAATTAACGCCTGTGCCGGCCTGTTTTGAGAGCATTTCCGGCATTGCGCAATCGTACCTGGCGCAGAATGCCTTGACGAGTTCAAACGATTTCCTGATTCCGGATTTGTTCATCAATTCAAACGGCCCGAAGAGCCACCGCAAGCCGACTTTCGCGCCCCTGTCGGTATCTTCCATTACAGCGACGCCTTCATCAACCAGTTGCGATGCCGCGAGGAATACGGCGCCGAGAAGGCGGTCCGCGATCACCTGCGACTTTGTTTCATCTGCAACGCCTGAAAGGTTCCAATTCTGCTTTGATTCAAACTGCTTTTTCAGCGCCGGGGCCGGGGCGTAGAATCTTCCGAATTCACTGCCAAGGCTTGCCGTGGAATGGAAGGCTATAGGTATGCCGGTGACGTTCATCAATTCAAACGGCCCCATGCCGATTTTGAATGCCTTTTTGGCGGCTTCTTCTATTGACGGTATGTCCGCGATGCCGTCTTCAAGAATCCTGACTGCTTCGTTGAGCCACGGCACGAAAAACCGGTTTACCGCGAAGCCCGGCGCGTCTTTTGTCCGTATGCCGACCTTGCCGATGAGCTTGGCAAACCTGAACCCGGATTCAAGCACGTCAGGCCGCGTGTCCTTGACGGGTATAACTTCAAGCAGGCGGTTTTTGGCGGGATGATAGAAAAAGTGCAGACCTATGAATCCGTCTTTCCGTTTCAGCGTGTTTCCGAGTTCCGCGACCCTGAAGGATGACGTATTGGTTGCGAATATCGTATCGGATTTGCAGATGGAATCAAGCTTTTGAAAAAGGTCCTGCTTGATTTTTTTATCTTCAAAGACCGCTTCAATTACCATGTCGCAATCCGCGAGGCTGTCGTAGTTTGTAGAAACGGTTATGTTGTTGAGCGTTTTCTGAGCCTTTTCAGGACTGAAGATTTTGCGTTCCACCGCTTCAGCGAGTAGTTTTTTTATGGAAGCAATGCCTTTAGTGACCATGGCATCGCTGACGTCAACCATGATGACGGCAAGGTCTTCCTGGGCTATTTTTTGTACGATGCCGCTTCCCATAGTGCCGGCGCCTATGACGCCGATTTTTTTGAGCATGTTCATAGCGTTCTCCTGTATAAAGCAGTACATTGGGAAACAAAATCACGGCGATTTTTTGCCACGAGGGCACGAAGACACGAAGAACGGCCGTTTATTTTTATTCCTTCGGAGCTTCCCTGTGCAAAAAATGCATAAACTAATACAAGTTTTATCGTCGTAATCGTTTAGTTCTTCGTGCCTTCGCGTCTTCGTGGCTGAAAACACTCCTTATTCCTTTGTTCTTATTCTTTCTTCAATCCCGCAGACCAGGTTTGTTATTGCCGTATTGAACGGCACCGGGACGTTATTTTTCAATCCGTTTTCAACGATTTTAGCGTTAAGGTATTCAATTTCAGTCGGACTGCACCTTTCCACGTCAATGAGCATTGACGGCTTGTGGTATCCGGCGGTATCAAGGTATTCAAGGGCTTCGTCATAGAATTTATTTCCGTAGTCGTAGCCGAGCGATTTAGCGACCGCGATGCCTTCTTTCAGCACGCCCTGCACGATTTCACGCGTCTGTTTGTAATCCATTGCCCTTTTCATGGTTAGGCCCGTGAGCGCGCAGAGCGGCGATAAACAGGCGTTAAGTATGCCTTTTTTCCACGTGTATTTTTTTATGGAGTCCGTGTATTCAGTGGCAAGTCCGGCGGAGGTCATTAGAAGGGCTATCTGCCTGCAGGCGTTTTCCGCCTGTGGTACGAATCCTCCGATATTATTCGGCGGATGGAAGAAACTCAGTTTGACGATGCCTGTTGAAACGATATTGCCGGCGTAATTTATGACTGCGCGGAGCACCTTTTCCTTGCCGAAGGCCTTCGCTATGGTGTCTTCGTTGTCAATTCCGTTCTGGTAGCATACGTAATGGGCGTTTTTAAGTTCTGCTGTCTGCAGGGCCTTTAGTATCGGTTTTAGCGCGAAGACCTTCGTCGCTATGAATACGAAATCAATCTGAGCGCCTTTCAATTCGGCTATATCCGTGCAAACGCCGGAAACGGCCGAATGCAGGCTGGGATTGCCTTCAACGGTGATGCCGTTTTTTTGGATATGTTCCATCAATGGTTTCTGTATGTCAACGAGCGTTACCGGCGTGCCGGATTTTTCGAGATGTACGGCGAGTATGGAGCCGATGGGCCCGGCGCCGATGATTGCGATTTTCGGAGTTGTTATTTTCATGAGTAATCCTTATTAAATGAACGTTTTCTTGGCTGCGGATGAATATATAATAGTAAATCAACAGAGACAAGTCAATACAAAATGTTTCTTTAATAACTCCAATTCGCGCAATCATCCGTTCAATCTGTAAAATCCGTTGTAAAAAGCCGTCCGTTCAATCCGTTAAAAAAAGACTTGACCTTTTCCGCATAACTATATTTAATTAACTAAGATTACAGGAAACAGAAAACGGCCGCGGCGGGCCGGAGTGTCAAAACAATAAGGAGAATTCTAAATGTGGAATTATTCAAAGAAGGTTCTGGATCATTTCCAGAACCCCCATAACTACGGGGATATGGAGAATCCGGACGCGGTTGCCGAGGTGGGCTCCATATCCTGCGGCGATGCTCTGCGGCTGGCATTGAAAATAGACAAAAATACCGGGCGTATCATTGACGCTAAGTTTCAGACCTTCGGGTGCGGAAGCGCTATCGCGTCTTCCTCGGCCTTGACCGATATGGTAAAAGGCAAGACCCTTGAAGAGGCGATGAAAATAACCAATGAGGATATTGCTGATTATCTCGGCGGATTGCCTAAGGAGAAAATGCATTGCTCCGTCATGGGCAAAGAAGCCCTTGAGGCGGCCGTGGCTAATTACAAAGGCGTTAAGCCCGAGAAAAAAGAGGAGGGGCGCCTGGTTTGCCACTGCTTCGGCATTACCGAAGAAAAGATACGGAAAGTCGCTATTGAAAACCATCTGACTACGGTTGATGAAATAACCAATTATACCAAGGCAGGCGGCGGATGCGGGAATTGCAAACCGGAAATTGAGGAGATACTTGCGGACGTCTGGTCAAAGGTAAAGGCCGCGGCTCCCAAGGTACAGCCGGTCGCTTCCGCAGTTCCGAAAAAACTTACCAATATACAAAAGATGCAGATGATACAGGATGTTATTGAGCACGAAATAAAGCCGTCCCTGCAGGCCGACGGCGGCAGTATTGAACTCATAGACGTAGAAGGAAACAAGGTGCTTGTAGCCATGCGCGGCACCTGCAGTGTCTGCATGCATTCCCAGACTACGATAAAAGGCTTTGTTGAATCAAAACTGCGCGAATTTGTTTCGCCTGACATTACTGTTGAAGAGGTATAGGCCATGAATAACATATATATGGACAATAACGCCACCACCATGGCGGCGCCTGAAGTCGTACAGGAAATGATGCCGTTTTTTGCCGATTATTACGCGAATCCGTCCAGCATGCACTTTTTTGCCGGAGAGGTCGGGAAAAAGGTTGATTCCGCCAGGCAGAAGATAGCCGCGCTTATCAACGCGGATCCGGTTGAAATAATAATTACCTCATGCGGCACCGAAAGCGACAATACCGCGATACGCGGCGTGCTTGAGGCGAACCCGGACAAAAAGCACATCGTTACTACGCGCGTTGAACATCCCGCGGTATTAAATCTGTGCAGGTACCTTTCCAAAAGGGGGTATGCCGTGACTGAGCTTTCGGTAAACCATGAAGGATTGCTGGATGTAAACGAACTCCGGAATTCTTTGCGGGATGATACCGCGATAGTTTCAATAATGTACGCCAATAACGAAACCGGCGTGATATTTCCGGTGGAAGAAATCGGCAAGATAGTCAAGGAACGGGGGATACCTTTTCACGTTGACGCGGTGCAGGCCGCAGGCAAGATACCTTTAAACATGAAGACGAGCGCGATAGACCTGCTTTCCATATCAGGGCATAAATTGCACGCCCCGAAAGGCATCGGCATGCTTTATGTCAGGAGAGGCATAAAGCTCAGGCCGTTTATCATCGGCGGGCACCAGGAATTCGGAAGGCGCGCCGGCACGGAAAATGTTCCTTATATAATAGGCCTCGGCAAGGCGTGCGAGCTTGCCTCGCAGGGCATGAAGGAAGAAAACGGCCGCGTGAGAAAACTTCGCGATAAACTTGAGAATTTTATACTGGATAATATAAAGCATACGAACAGGAACGGACATCCCGTGATGCGCCTGCCCAATACGTCAAACGTAAGTTTCAGGCATATTGAAGGAGAGGCCATTTTGTTGTCCATGTCGTATCTGGGGATTTCAGCTTCGTCAGGATCCGCCTGTACATCGGGTTCCCTCCTGCCTTCGCACGTGCTTCATGCCATGGGCGTGCCTTTTGACACTGTCCACGGTTCCATCAGGTTTTCGCTTTCCAGGTACAATACCGAAGACGAAATAAATTACATTATAGAAAAACTGCCGGCGGTCATAAACCGTTTGCGGGAACTTTCGCCGTTCGGCAAGGACGGACGTAGTAGCGCCCCTTCGGCAAGCTAAGGGGCTGCGGAGTAGCGACCCTTCGGCAAGCTCCCTTCGTTCCACTTACTTCGCTTTGCTTCCCTCCGCTTCGCTATCTCGACTCTACGGTCGGGGACTCCTTGTCCGAGTCCTGGGCTTCGGGTCCCGGACGTCGGATTCCGGATCTAAACGCCGTCAGTCTCTTAAGGTCTTTTAGAGTCCCTGTCAATATCGTCGTCGTTTCGTTATAAAAAAGGTAAGGCCTCAGTCAAGGTGGCATTTTAACACAGTAGTTATAATAGAAAAAATATATAGCGTATAATAGCCCAGCCATTTATGGCTGGGTTTGCATGTCAAAAGCCTGATACTTACGCCATTCATGGCGTTATATTAAGGGCATGAATGCCCTTCACATTTCTCAGTTTTCCATAACCCAGCCATAAA
>JACRIJ010000073.1 GCA_016220095.1 Planctomycetota bacterium
ACCTTAAACGGGACACGACGACTATGTTGCAATAAGATGACAAGCGTTAAGGCGTTACAGATTAACGGTTACGTCGTTTTATTGTTAATCCATTGTTTAGCGGGCGTCGTCAGTCTCTTAAAAGTCTCGTCAAGTCCCTGTAAAAAATTCGTCGTCGTGTCTCTATAAAGTTTCGTAGAGTCCCCCTGTTGAGGCTCCCTGCTGGAAGAAGGCAGGCTAACGCTCCGTACGTCCTTCATTCTTCATTTTTCATTCTTCCTCCTTCGTTAGTGTCCGGGGATTTCCCTTGACAAAAAACCGCGCATATAATAAAATCGTCAAACTATGGCAGACAGCGCAATTACAGGAAACATACTGGTTGTTGACGACGAGAAAAGCGTATGCGACGTGATAGAGGTCGTTCTGGCAAAAGAAGGCCACACGGTTACCACGGTGCAAAACCACACCTCGGCCCTTGAAGCCTTTGAAAAAAACCGCTTTGACGTAATAATACAGGACATCAAACTCCCCGGCTACAGCGGCATTGACCTTTTAAGGCACTTCAAGGAAGTGTCTCCGAATGTCAATGTCATTATGATTACCGCATTTGACAAATGGGATACGACCGTGGAAGCTATGCGGCTGGGCGCGTTCAATTACATCAAAAAGCCTTTTGACAATAACGATATCCGCAATTCCGTGTCCCGCGCCCTCCTGCAGAATAAACTCAGAAACGAACTCCTTAACAAAAAAAGCATTGGCAGTTTTTCTCTGGAAATGATGGTAGGCAATTCGAAAGCCATCAAGGAGATTCACGACCTTATCACGCGCGTGGCTCCTTCGGATACGACCGTACTTATATGCGGCGAAAGCGGCTCCGGCAAGGAACTCGTGGCAAGGGCCCTGCATTATAATTCCCCCCGCGTGTATGAACCTTTCATAACCGTCAATTGCGCCGCATTTACCGAAACCCTGCTTGAAAGCGAACTCTTCGGCCATGTCAGAGGCTCCTTTACGGGCGCTATCGCGGACAAAAAAGGCCTCGTGGAAGTCGCTGATAAGGGAACTTTCTTCCTTGATGAAATAAGCGAAATCAGCCAGGAATTCCAGAAAAAACTCCTGCGCCTCCTGGAAGAAAAAGAATTCAAGTCCGTCGGCAGTGTGTCAACCAAAAAAGTGGACGTGCGTTTCATCGCGGCAACAAACCGTAAACTTGAAGAAGACGTCAAAACAGGACGGTTCAGGCAGGACCTTTTTTACAGGCTGAATGTTATTCCCATATCCGTACCCTCCCTCAGGGCGCGCAGGGACGATATCCCGTACCTCGCCGGATATTTCCTCGCCCGCTATGCCAAAAATATGCAGAAGGACATAACCAGCTTTACCAACGAAGCCATGAACGTCCTTGTCAATTACGACTGGCCCGGCAATATCCGCGAGCTTGAAAATACCATCCAGCGCGCCATAACAATGTGCAACGAAAAAACCATAACCACGCATAACCTCGTGGAAAAAATCCAGTCCGCAACCGCTCAACAGCCGGAACAGGCTTCCGCGTACGCCGCATCCGAAGACATGATGGGACCCGGAAAATATTTTGACCTTGAAAAAGAAATAGCCGCAATAGAAAAGAAATATATACTTGAAGCCCTTAATAAAACCGATTTCCGCCTCGGAGATGCCGCCGATATGCTCGGCATCACCACGCGGTCTCTGCGCTATAAAATAAAAAAACATAATCTGCATGACCTGGAAAAATCCGAATAAAGGAGTTTTTTGCTATGCTTACCGTTAAAGAAGCTTATGATAAAATCATGGCCTCTCTTCCCGAACCTCAGGTGGAAACCCTTCCGCTGATACAGTCCCTTAACGCGGTGCTCGCGGAAGACGCCATTTCCGACATAGATATCCCGCCTTTTGACAAATCCGCCATGGACGGCTTTGCCGTTATGGCCGAAGATACCCATGACCCGCAAAAACCGCTCACGGTTATTGAAAACATTCCGGCAGGAACTTTTCCGGCAAAAACCGTTACCCCGGGCACTGCGGCCAGGATTATGACCGGCGCGGCCCTGCCGCAGGGAGCTGATGCCGTGCTTATGGTAGAGGACTCGCGCAAAGATGAAACCAACCCCGATGTCATCTTCGCGCTTAAATCCATTGAACCTGGCAAAAATGTCTCGCCTAAAGGCGAAGACCTTATGCTGAACCAGATAGCCCTGAGAAAAGGTAAATTCATAAGGCCGCAGGAAATCGCCATTCTCGCGTCAACAGGCAAACATAAAGTCACCGTGTATAAACGCCCCGCGGTGTCGGTAATATCCACGGGCGATGAACTCGTTGAAATAAACCAGAAACCCGGCCCCGGCCAGATACGCAACAGCAATTCATATATGCTCATAGCCCAGCTTTGCAATACTAATTGCCCCTATGCATACCTCGGCGTCGGCAAAGATAACATCGAATACCTGCGCGCGAAGGTCGCCGAAGGCCTGAAAGCCGACGTGCTCATCCTCACCGGCGGCGTTTCAGTAGGGGATTATGACGTCGTAGTTGACGCCCTTGAAAAGGAAGGCGTTGATATTATCTTCAGAAAAGTCGCCATTAAACCCGGTAAACCTTTCGTGTTCGGTAAAAAAGACAATACCATGGTTTTCGCCATGCCCGGAAATCCGGTATCGGCGTTTGTTATCTTTGAGGTATTTGTAAGAGCGGCGCTCGCAAAACTTATGCGCAATCCCTCGCTGGATAAGAAAACATCCAAAGCAAAATTGTCCGGCGAATTGAATAAGACCGGCGACAGGGAACAGTTCCTCGCGGCGGAATTCATCGACGCCTCGCAGGACGGATTAAAACAGGTGCGCCTTATCCCGTCGCACGGCTCCGCTGATATAATTTCCTTTGCAAAGGCAGACTGCCTGCTTGCAGTGCCGGCCGGCTCCCCGCCGCTCCAGCATGGACAACTGGTGGACATACTGTTATTGAATTAAATGAACGAGACGGAAGGACCGTTGGAATTTTATGACTGGATGATTTGGTGATTTAAGGATTGACGTACGAACACGTGATCGTTTACCCTGCCACAGTCCTGCGACCGAAGGGAGTCCAGAGCAGAGCGAAGAAAGCAAAGCGAAGAAAGGTAAGGCCGAAGGGTAAAATCATCCAGTCATTAAATCATTAAATCCAGATGGTGTTCGTGTTCTTTCGCGGCTAATAACCGTTCAATCGTCCTTCGCGTCTTCGTGCCTTCGTGGCTAAATTATGTAAAAGTTGAGGTTAATTATAAATGCACCCGGAAAATATCCACAAATTATATGGACCGCGTAAAAATGCCATTTCACAACGGTTAAACGATTTCCGAAACGTCTGGTCCAACGGCACCGACGAAGACATCCTCGCGGAACTCGCCTTCTGCCTTTTTACCCCGCAATCCAAGGCAAAATCCTGCTGGGCCGCCGTGTGCCGGCTTAAAGCCAACGGGCTCGTATGCAAGGGCAGTCCGGAACAAATCAGCTGTAAACTTGACGGGGTAAGGTTCCATAATAACAAATCCAAATACCTCGCGGCCGCGAGAAAGCTTTTCTCAAAAAACGGAAAACTCTGCCTGAAAAAAACCATCGGCAGTTTTAACGATACGCTGGAATGCCGCGAATGGCTTGTAAAAAACGTAAAAGGACTGGGTTATAAGGAAGCCGGCCATTTTCTGCGGAATATCGGATTCGGTGAAAAAATAGCCATTATTGACCGCCATATACTAACAAACCTGAAACGGTATGGCATGATAGATGAAATTCCCAGAACTATAACTAAACAAAAATACCTTGAGATTGAAAAGAAAACGGCCGATTTCGCGAAAAGAACCGGCATACCTCTGGCGCACCTTGACCTGCTGTTCTGGTCCAATGAAACCGGCGAGGTTTTTAAGTAAACAGATGCTCTAAGAACATGCGAGAAACAATAGCCACAGAGAACACAGAGCTCACAGAGAGAAACGATGATTTCTTAATTACGAACAAACGCTAACGGCTATTTAGTCACAACCTGCTATCAAGTAGTCGATTGCGGCGCAGTTAGACGTATAGTCAATCCAGAAAAAACCATAGTCCTCCGTGCCCTCTGTGTGCTCTGTGGCAAAAAACGTTAGTTTTATTTCCCTTGCTCACTTTT
The DNA here is from genome assembly GCA_016220095.1 of Planctomycetota bacterium. Classification (GTDB taxonomy): domain Bacteria; phylum Planctomycetota; class MHYJ01; order JACQXL01; family JACRIJ01; genus JACRIJ01. The sequence continues at coordinate 4,147 of JACRIJ010000073.1, forward strand.
AGAAAGGTTTTTATTATGAAACCCGACAAGACCATCACCAGTCCCGATACGCTCCGCAAGGACCGCGTGCCCCCGGGCCAGCACGTTACGCAGAATTTCCCCGTACTTCACCACGGCGACGTGCCGGCAATTGATTTGAATAAATGGAATTTCCGCATAACCGGACTCGTAAAAAAAGAACGCACGCTGTCTTTCAGCGAATTCACCGCGCTTCCCATAACGCAGGTGCTGTCCGATATACACTGCGTAACCACGTGGACCAGGCTTGACAACCTCTGGGAAGGCATAAGCACGGGCGCAATAAAAGATCTCGTTCAAATCCTGCCCGCGGCAAAATTTGCAATCGTTCATGCGGCAGGGGGATTTACGACGAACCTGCCGATGGAAGATTTTTTCGCCGAAGACGTACTCTTCGCGATGAAATACAATGGAAAGCAGTTGGAACCGGAACACGGTTATCCCGTACGCCTGATAGTGCCGCGATTATATTTCTGGAAGAGCGCCAAATGGGCCGAAGGCGTGGAATTCGTTGCCGAAGACCGCCCGGGCTTCTGGGAACAGCGCGGCTACCACATGCACGGAGACCCGTGGAAAGAAGAACGGCGTACATAACGAGTAGCGAGTAGTGAGTAGCGAGCACCGAGGGACGACGGGGAACGATGACTGAAACGACGGACAAAACGAAGCTCCGTAGGAGCGCCATAGTTATAGAAAAAAACAGACCCGAAAAAGAGCTCCGTTAGGAGCGGAATAGGTCAAACGATTACAGATTTAGAACATTTCAAGATTTAAAGATTACGGACGGCGTATCCTGCGAGCTAAGCAATACTGCGTTTACTGCGAGCCGCAGAGCAGAAGGAAAGGTATACCCCCTTCTTAACGTTGCCATAGCCACGAATGAACACAAAATAGCAATCAGGGAGCAATAGTCCGTAATTCGCCGCAATTCGTGTGAATTCGTGGTTCGCAATACGCGGTGCGCGTCCGGCTCTTTGCGTTCCTTGCGTTCTTTGCGGTTAATCATGTGTGTTCTCTGTGGCAAAATCCGTGTCGTCGTTTTATCGCTAAATCTTCTACGCAATTTACAAAACATCCTTTACTCTATATAAAATCTATTGACATTTAGGTTTTGAATGATATAATCGCACGGAATGTCTTTTTTAAGGAGTTTTTGTATGTGTCACACGTTTAAGTATTTGATCGCCGTAACAGCTCTCGTATTCACGTTCGGACTCGCAGCTTCTTCCGAAGAGGCGTACAATATCAGGCCTCTCGTTTCAAAAGGCAATAAATCTGAGGTAAAACAGTCAAATGTCGCAGCTGTGAAAATAGAAATGACCGGCATGGGCGCCATGAATACTAAATCAACTAATATCATAAATTTCACCAGCGAGGTTCTTGAAGCCGACGCTAAAGGCGCGACAAAAGAAAAAATCACCGTAACCGAGGCTAAAATGATTCAGGCAATGCCCCAACAGCCCGAACAGGTTATGGAAAATGACCTGAAAGGAAAAACCGTTACCCTTACCAATAATGAAGAGGATGAGGTTGACGTGGAATGCGCGGATGAGCTTTCGGCATCGGCCGAGGCGCTTGCCAAAACCCTGATGAAAAGGGAATCCTACGATAAATCCTTCCCCGATAAACCCGTTCCCGTAGGATATAAGTTCACTGTGGACGGTAAAGAATTCGGCAGTATGCTTGAACTTGAAGAGGCTGAAGGTAAAGCGGAAATGGTTTTTGAAAAAGTTGAAGACCATAATGGAAAGAAAAGCGCCGCCATCGCGATAAAAGTAGACATCAAATCCACAATGCAGGGCGTGGATGTTACGCTCGCCTTGAGCGGCTACGCGTGGATCGCATTGGATAACAGACAGCCAAACGGAATGAGCATGAAAGGTAAAATGAACGGCTCCACCAAAGAAACTGAAGAAATGCCGGCAATGAAAATGAGCGGCGATATCGAAATAAAACAGGATGTGACAATTAAATAATAAAAAGCGGCGCAGGCGTAACCAAAAACGTCAGCCACAGAGAACACAGAGTTCACAGAGAAAAACGATGATTTCTTGATTGCACAGGATAACGTACAACGTATCCCGTATGTCCTGTGAACAGTAACTATCTGTAAATTCAGTGTATTCAGTGGTTGATTGTCGTCGTTATTATAAAATCTTCTATGTTTTTTACGTGGAAGCTTATTGATTAGAGACTAACAAAACCGAGGGAGTTTTTTATGGCTTCCACGGTTTTTTTGTCTTAAAACCCTGATATTCTTAACTGACTATTTGAAGTAATACCCGCTCCCTTGCGGCCCGCAGGGAGTCCCGACTAAAGCTATGCTACTTTATATATCAGGCCTTCTATCCAAAATTTCCATTCAACAGAAAAATGGCCGCAAGGAATAACAGGGCCGTTATAACCAATAATGCCGTTGTTTTGTTTCCCGGCTTGCGCGTAAAATCAACCTGTAAACCAATCCGGTATTTTACGAATGCCGCGGCTGTCATGCTTGCGGCATAAATCGCCAACAGTGCCGCCTCTACAGGGAAAGGCATCGCCTCGGCAGTCTCTTTTTCAGACACCTTGATTTTCCCGGCATCTACCGGTTTTCGCAATTCTTCCGGCACTCCTTCGCCTTTTGATATCCTGCTTAGAATTTCTTTTATCCTTTCAAGTTCCAGTTTATTTTTTTTTGTTTCTTTTATCTGTTCTATAACTTCATTTTTATATTCGGACCTCGCATCCGCCTGCGCCAACGGTTCAGGTACGGCATACAGCAAAAATCCGTACGCCGCAAGACTTACGCCTAAGGTTATCACTGTGTATAAAATCCTGCCAAACGGGCCTTCCCGGCCGAAATATCCCGATATAAAATCCGCGTACAATTTCAGAAAAACAAGTGACATTGCCGCTATCAATATCATTGCCGGAATCCAGAATATCCCGATATGCCCGATGATTTTTTCAGCGTAAAATGCGTCGCCGTACCTGTAATACGAACTCGTTACCGCGTATTCAAGCCCGCCTATGCTGTTTATCCCGAAAAAAACCAGCAGTGCCGCGTAAAAAGACGCCGAAATCCGCTTCCTCAGCATCACTATTATGCAGAGCGTCATGCACGCAAGAAACAGATTCAGAAGTATGCCGCCAAATATGGAAAGGAAGCTTTCTCCGCCTTCCGTATAGGCAAATCCGCCCCCGAAATACGTAATGTAAAAACCGTTGAATTTCCCGCCGTAAATAATAGTCATCAGACCGTGACCCAATATTTCATGCAAGACCGTCGCAAGCCGGGTGCCTATTACCAGAAGCGCCAAAATCGCTGTATCCAATAATGCTATTTTGCCGATTTTTTTAAACATTGTGATTTCATGCCGCTGATTTCAATAACCCTTTTACCGGCGCTTTTATGCCGGATTTCCACTGTCACATCCGGTTTGCGCCGGAATTTTATTTTCTCCGCCCATTCCACGGCCACTACGCCGTCTCCCAGCGCGTCTTCCGCGCCCAGGCCGTAAAAATCACTGCCTTTGTCCAGCCGGTGCACGTCTATATGATATAGCCTTATTTCCCTGCCCTGATGGATATTCATCAGCACAAATGAAGGGCTCGTCACAGACCTCTGCCAGTTTTTCACGCCGAGTCCTTTGGCAATGCCTTTTATGAAATACGTCTTGCCCGCGCCGAATATGCCCGTAAGGGCGACTAACATGCCGGGCTTGAGGCGCTTCGCCAGCTCTGCGCCCGCCGTTACAGTTTCTTTAACGCTGTTTGATTTTATTATCATATCGAAGTTTAAGAGTTACGGGGTTAAGGGGTTAACAGGTTACGGAATTATTATGATCGTTTCCCGGGTTCCGTTGCCCGTTTAAACAGGAACCGGACGGAAGTCCGAAGTCTGAGAGTCGTGACTCAGGACTCAGTACCTATGACTCATGACTTCGTCCCGTCCTTCCTGCTTCTTTTTTCATTTTTCCTCCTCTCCCATTAGAACGGTAACCGGGTCACCATATGGAGATTATGAACGCATAGTATGCCGGTAACCTTTTTTTTCCAGCTCTGTTTCTCTGTTGCCGGAACCCAAAAATATGCCTTTTTTGTTATTCCGTATCTGTCCGATTACGGATATTTTTATCCTGCCTTTTGCCCATTCAAGTATCTTGCGCGCCTCCTGTTGCGAAGCGGTGAAAAGCAATTCGTAATCCTCGCCGTCGTAAATGCAATGTTCAATCACCGGCCTGCGAGTGCTCCGGGCGAGTTTTTCTGCCGATGCCGAAACCGGAATAGCATTCTCATAAAGAACCGCGCCTCTGCAGCGGCTCTCTTCCAGTATATGCCCGAGGTCCGCGGCAAGCCCGTCGCTTATGTCTATCATGGAATGGAGTTTGAACTTGCGGTTAAGGGCAAGGCCTTCTTTTATACGCGGCAGAAAATTCAGATGCCTGCCAAGTATGGAACCGCCGAGTGCGCCCGTAACAAGAATGGCGTCGCCGTCTCTGGCGCCGGAACGCGTGACGGGTTTCATGCGGGTCAATCCTATTGCCGTTACGTTTATCAGGAACAGATTTTTGCCCGAATTTGAAACGTCTCCTCCGATGATTTTGACGTTGAATTTATCCGCTATAAAACGCATTCCTTTGTAAACAGCTTTCGCGTCCCGCAGGGAACTATTTTGCCCGAAACACACTGCCGCGACGCAGAACGACGGCTCTACGCCCATGGCCGCGATATCGCTTAAACCCCGCGCCATGGCCTTCCTGCCCGCGAGATACGGTTCCGTTTCCGGCTTAAAATGCACGCCCTCTACAACGGAATCCGTAGTTATCACAACCGACGTTTTACCGAAGGTGTTTACAACGGCGGAATCATCCCCTATGCCTACGACATAGTTTTCAGGCAATTGCGGGGTATGTTCGCGTATCCATTGGATAAAATCAATTTCTGTCGGCGGTTTTTTGGCTGATGTCATGTAATAAAATTACCATACCAGCGCCGTTTTATCAAGTTTTTTCTTGCCTTGAGGCGCTAAAAATACTATACTAAATTTGTTGCCATGAGGACAAAAACTGTAATAGTCGTCCTTCGCGTCCTCGCGCCTTCGTGGCAATAGTTTTTGATTACTTTATGACAAAGGACTTATTATGACCGCGAAAAAATACAATCTGAAAACCTATTCCTTGCGCAAACGGAAGAATCTCGTAAAGGCATCCGATTTTGCCAAAATCCACAGGCCGTTCGCGCAATTCTCGGAATTTTTTAATTGCCTGCCCAACATCCTTGCCGCAAAAGGCTTGCGCGAACTCGTGGACGACATCGTGCGCGCGCATAGGAACGGCAAGCAGGTCGTTTTCGCCTTCGGCGGGCACGTAGTCAAATCGGGCACCTCGCCGGTGGTCATTGACCTTATAAACCGCGGCATAATCACAGCCATCGTCACCCACGGCGCCGGAGCAATCCATGATTACGAAATCTCGCTGATAGGCGAAACCTCGGAAGACGTGGAAGAAAGCATAAAGAACGGCTCTTTCGGCATGTCCAGGGAAACATCCGGGGCCTTTGCCGCGGCCTGCCGCAGGGGCGCTAAAAACAATTGCGGCCTTGGCCGGGCCATGGGCGAAATCATTTGGAAAAGCCAAAATAAATTCGCTTCCCAAAGCATACTTGCCGCCGCAGTAAAACAAAACATACCGGCCGCGGTGCTTGCCGCCATCGGTACTGATATTACGCACGCGCATCCGGGATTGCGCGGCGAAGACCTCGGAAAAAGTTCGCTTATTGATTTTCATAAAGTCATTGAAACCGTAAAAAAACTCCAGCACGGGGTATGGATAAACGCGGGTTCCGCCGTAATACTTCCGGAGGTATTCCTTAAAGCCGTATCCGCCGCGCGAAACCTCGGGGCAAGGCTGACGGATTTCACGACGGCTAATATGGATATGATTCAACACTACAGGCCGAAAATGAACGTGCTGGGAAGGCCTTCGCCTAAGGGCATAGCGCTCACGGGCCACCACGAGATAATGCTGCCTCTGCTGAGAGCGGCGGTGGTGACAAGATTATGTAGATTTAAAGATTAGAAGAGTCTAAGATTGGAAGATTACGGCTGCTATGCGATTAAAAGATTGCCAAGATTACAGGATTTTAAGATTACGAACACTACGCGATTAAAAAATTGCGAGTTACAATGATTATAAAGATTGCTATGATTGGAGATGCTATGATGATTGAGAGATTTGAAGATTTAGAAGTATGGCAATTGTCGAGAAAGCTTGTAAAAGACGTATACGAACTAACTTCCGGCAATAAATTTCAAAACGATTTCAATCTATGCCGGCACATGCAGAAAACTGCAGTATCCATAATGTCCAATATTGCCGAAGGTTTTGAAAGACAAAGCAAAAAGGAATTTATACGTTTTTTATATACGGCAAAAGGATCTTGTGGAGAACTAAGGAGTCAGTTATACGTTGCGTTTGATTTGACGTATATTGAAGAGAATGGTTTTAATGAAATTTTCTCTTTGACGGAACTGATATCAAAATCAATCGCCGGATTTATCAAATACCTTAGAAAATTCTAAAATGCGAAGACGCCGAGATTCCAAGATGAAAAGATTCCAAGACAAGAAGGCATGAACTGTAATCTTTAAATCTTAGAATCGTATAACCGTAATCTTCCAATCTTGGAATCTTTTAATCTTAGAATCGCATAGCCGTAATCTTATAATTTTCGTAATCTTTAATCTTTGAATCGCGTAACCGTAATCTTCCAATCTTGAAATCTTTTAATCTTAGAATCGTTAAGTATGTTGATAGTAACCGCCATGAGCGGCGGCGTGGATTCTTCCGTTGCCGCCTATCTGCTAAAAAAACAAGGGCATGAAGTCATCGGACTCTTCATGAGTTCCGGCATTGAAACTACCGCATGCACCGGCAAAAAACTATGTTGCAGTGCGGAAGACGCCCGGGACGCGAGAAGAACCGCAGAAAAAATCGGCATTCCGTTTTATTCAGTGGATTTCAGCCTGGATTTTGACAAGCTAATCCGGTATTTCTGCGACGAATACAATGCGGGCCGGACGCCGAACCCGTGCATCATATGCAATCAGGAACTGAAGTTCGGCAAATTGCTTGAATACGCGAATTCCATCGGCGCGGACGCCATTGCCACGGGTCATTATGCATCGGTTGTAAAAATCAACGGCCGGTTTTCCATAAAGAGAGCGAAGGATCCGTTAAAGGACCAGTCTTACGTGCTTTTTTCCCTGTCGCAGGAACAGTTATCAAGAACCGTATTGCCGCTCGGCGGAATAATAAAAACCGAAATCCGCAGGATTGCCGCTGATGCGAACCTGCCTGTAAAAGACAAACCGGAAAGCCAGGATGTCTGTTTCGTGCCGGACAATGATTACCGCACGCTGTTGGAACGCAGGACGCCTGGAGCCGCAAAACGCGGCGAAGTGCGGGATACCGCGGGTAAATTGCTCGGTTATCACAACGGTTTCCAGTTTTACACTATCGGCCAGCGCCAGGGGTTGGGCATTGCGCTGGGAAAACCCGCGTACGTAATACGCATAGATGCCGCGTCAAATACAGTAGTGCTGGGCGATGACAAAGAGCTTTTCAAAGACCGCCTTACAGCGGACAAATTAAATTGGACCTCAATTAACGGCCTTAAAGAAACGGAAAGCATTGACGTCCTTGCCCAAATAAGGTATCATCATACGGCGGCAAAGGCCACGGTGCATTATGCCGGCCCTGACAGCGTTACGGCAGTTTTCAATGAACCCCAGAGGGCTATAACGCCGGGACAGGCCGTGGTATTTTACGACAATGAAGGCGTTGTTATAGGCGGGGGATGGATTTCCAAAAATGAATAATGAAAAATGAAGAATGAATGGCGAGACGATGAGTTCCGAATCCTGAAGTCGAAAATCCGAGAGCTGTGACTCAGTGTTGCGGAAAGACAATAATATGGAAGAATGTGAAAAGTGTTTGAAATGCGGCGGAAGTATTAAACAGGGCGATATGTTTTGCAGTGCCTGTGGAAGTGAAGTTACGTCGGCAAAATCCGAAAAGGCGCCCGCCGTTGAAAATCTTCACGAACTGGAATTAGCAAAGAAATATTCTAAAGCCATTAATAACGGCAGACAGGCGATATTAGTAATAATCATTTTATACGCTATATGCGTAGTCTTAGCGATAATCCTGCTCAAAATCGCCGCCCAGCAGAATCAAAAAATTGAATCCTTCGGAATATTTATTCTAATTTTTATCGCAGTGCTGTTTATGGCAATCTATATTGCATTGTGGGCATGGGCAAAAACAAAACCTTTTCCGGCAATATTAACCGCACTGTGTATTTATTCTGTTCTTATTACGATTAATCTTGTTGCCACAATGGTGTATACTCCCAATATGGCTTTTGCAGTAATGATATGGATTCTTATCAGTATTAAAATTATCAGCGTTTTATCCAAAGGCATCACGGCCGCTTACAGATACGAAAAACTAATTGATGCCGGAAAGGGCGCATCAAATGAATGAACCTGTTCAATGTCCTAAATGCGGTAGCGCGGCTGTAAAGGGGGACGACTTCTGCGGCCAGTGCGGGCACAAACTCGCACTGCTTGCAAGGTACAGGCTGAAGCAATCCGGCGAGAGATTCAGTACGCGTTACGCAAAGGATGTTTACGGAGGCAATATAAAATCAGGCAGAGGCGCGATACTGGCGGTCACCATCATCCTGGCCATAACCGGCATTTTCCTTATCACCGCTTCTGACAGAAGGGAGGAAGACGGCACGGCCGCAGCGATAGCGGTTTTTATTATCGCGGGTGTTTTTTTCGCGCTCTGGTTCTGGGCAAAAATCCAGCCGTTTCCGGCAAGTTTGACGGCGTTTATTCTTTTTATTTCACTGATAGGCATTAATATCGCGTTTGATCCAACCACTCTGGCGCAGGGTTTCCTTGTCAAAATAGTAATTTTATCGCTTTTATTGCGCGCGATTACTTCATCGTATAAATACAAACGGCTGATTGAAGAAGACGCGGCGCAGAGGATTCCCGTAAAAACCGCACCCTCGCAAGAACAGGACCCCGTTGTTTCGGAACCGGCTGATAAACCGCCTGAGGAACCGCAAAATGAATAACACCGGCAATCACGCCGATAAACAAGGTGGCAAAGAAAACATTCAGGAATTGATACTGCTCGACGTAATCTGCGAACATTGCAGGAATAAAATGCGTCCGGAGGCAAACTTCTGCCCCGTCTGCGGCCGCTCTGCAAAAGGCAGGGTTCCCGTCGTATTATGCGTCCAGTGCCGGAACAAATTGCGGCCGGACGTAAAATTCTGCACGCGCTGCGGACATCCTGTCGGCCAACCCAAAAAACAGCCCCCGGCGCCGTTCTACACCACTCCGCAATTCATCAACCGCATGAACCGCGATATCTCCGTGCTTAAAAACATCATCATACTGTTCGTCATTTTGATTGCCGTCAATATTATCGGTTACCTCACAATTAACGAAGCCGATACGTCTTTTTTTACATTCTTCGGGTTTGAAATTTTTGACAGCGCGCTGATAATTGCCTGGCTCCTGGTTTTCCACAGAAATATCCTGGACATTTATTATAATCTGGATTGCGGCATACGGAAATACGCGGTAGTGCTAATAGCCGCGATACCGGTTTATATAGCGGTGCATTTCGTAGTAGTGTTGCTGACCAGTTTGCTGAAAACGGAATCCCTGAACTATACCAAATCGTATTATGAAGACGGTTACGGATACCTTACGGTAATACTCTCAATATGCCTCCAACCGGCGCTGATAGAAGAAACGGCCTTCCGGGGAATAATACATACGTCATTAAGAAAATTCATGGGCGTGAAGGAAACAATCATCGTAACTTCAGCGGCATTCGCTATACTGCATTTCGCGCCGATAAGTTTTTTATACCTGTTCCTGCTGGGAGTGTATTTCAGCGCCCTGCGGCACTGGTCAAACAGCCTGTATCCGCCGATGCTGGCGCATTTCCTGCATAATTTCCTGTGCATAGCACAGGAAACGTACAAAATACTGCCGGAATGAAAACTGCGACTGCTTAATAAACGCAGCAGTTTCAAAAAACCCGCATTACTTCTTAGCCGTCTTCAAAGATTCAATGACTTCATCCACAAGCCCGTAATCTTTGGCTTCCTGCGCCGACATAAAGAAATCCCTGTCCGCGTCCTTCAGTATTTTTTCAACCGGCTGGCCTGTATGTTTGGAAAGTATCTGGGACAATTTCTGTTTCATCTTCTGTATTTCATCCGCCTGTATCTGGATGTCGGAAGCCGTCCCCTGCGCTCCGCCCCACGGCTGATGAATCATTATCCTGGAATGCGGAAGTGAATAACGCTTGCCTTTAGCGCCTGCGGCAAGTATAAGAGCGCCCATGCTGGACGCCTGGCCGATGCAATATGTCGCCACATCGCATCCTACGAACTGCATGGTATCGTAAATCGCCAAACCCGCGGTCACTGACCCGCCGGGGCTGTTGATATAAATGCTTATGTCCTGATTTTTGCTTTCGCTGTAAAGGAATATTATCTGCGCGACTATAAGATTGGCGTAGTAATCGTCTATTGCCGCGCCGCCGATGAACACGATACGGTCTTTCAAAAGCCGCGACCATATATCATAGGACCTTTCGCCGCGGCCGGTTTTTTCCACTACAATGGGAACTAAATAACTCATATCAATCTCCTTAGCAAAAGCCGTTATTTCCCGCTTTTCTTCGCGGGTTCTTCGGTCAAAACCGCCTTTTCCATCAGGAAGCCCATAACCTTTTCTTCCTTTATCTGGTTCCTCAGCGATTTCATCATTCCCTGTTTTTCAAAATATTCCTTGACCTCATTGACACTCTGGTTATAATACCGCGCCATCATGTCAATCCTGGTGTTGACGTCGTTCTCGGTAACGAATATCTTTTCCTTATCGGCGATATAATCCAGGACAAAATGGAGTTTCATGTTGCGCGTCACTTTTTCCTTTGACGAGGATTCAAGCTTGCCAAGCTGTTCCTTTATGGCCTCCTCCGGGAATCCCTGCGAACGCATGTCAATTTCGGCCTTATAGATATAATTCTGCGTCTCCGCTTCAAAAAGCTTTTCAGGCAATTCAAAATTGACCTTGGACAGCAGGATTTCTTCAACCTTGCGCACGTTATCGCGGCGCGCCTCGTTTTCCTTGTTGACCGAAACGCGTTTCGTAATTTCAGACCGCAGGACATCTAATGATTCAAAGCCGTTATCTTTAGCCCACTGATCGGTTATTTCCGGAAGCTTTTTTTCTTTGATTTCTTTTATGGCGATAGTCAGAAGGGCGGACTTGCCCGCGAATTCCTTTTTCGGAAACTTATCCGGAATTTTCATATCCATCGTAAAAACGCCGCCCGGGCGCTTGTTTTTAAGGCCGTCGTCAAGCCGCGTTTCCCTCTCGCCGAACAGGGCGAGCTTGTCGTTTATCCAGATTTCGGAATTGGGTTCGTTCATGACAGCTTTGTCTTCGCAGATTATTTTCTGGTCTACGACCAGCAGGTCGTTCATCTGGGAAGGCCTGTCAACCGGGATGAGTTCGGCGTAATTCTCGCGCACGGCGGCAATGCCGGCGTCAATTTCCTCATTGTTAATTTCAATTTTCGGCTTGGACAGCGCGATACCGGTGTAGTCTTTGACTTCAAAGTCCGGCTTAATCTCTATTTCAACGCTGAATTTAAATGGCGCGTTTTCCTGAAATTCAATCTTGGTGAAATCCACGTCCGGCATATAGACCGGGTCCAGGTTATTGTCTTTAACGGCCTGTTCGTAGCCTTTTTGTATAATTTCCTGTTTTACGTCGTCCTTGAGGGTTTTGCCGTATTTTTTCTCCAGAAGGACCCGCGGGGCGCGGCCCTTCCTGAAGCCGGGTATTGAAACGGTATTGTTTAATTCGGCGTATTTCGCGTCAAATTCACTGCCGATCTCCTCAGCGGTATATTCCATTTCAATTTTAACCACGCAGGGAGACAGTTTTTCTGTTTTTGTCGTAACCACGGTCGTAAAAATCCTTAAAAAATTGTTGAAAACGCATACCTGTAAAAGATTTGGAATTATAACCTTTCCGCGCATTTTCGTCAAGGAAAAACGATTTGTCTCTGTAAAGCCTGAAAATTTGAAAAACCCCCAAACATCAAAAAACTTGATTAAAAAAACAGTCCTGTTAGAATGTGATGTTTTGAAAAGATGCAAAAAGACTTAGTCTGCGAAAGCGCTTTGGAAAAGGAATCAAACTGAAATGGAAAACAAGAATACCGATGTTGTTATTGTTGGCGCAGGGCCTGCCGGACTGATTGCCGGACGAGAAATCGCGAAGGCCGGTTTTAAAGTCATCGTTGTGGAACGCAAGCATTCTGTTTGCGACATTGCCGATTTTATTCTTGGCATGGTAAGGGTGCGCGACCAATTCGGAGTGAATCCTGTAGAATCAGAAAACACCATTTCGTATCCTTCGCTGGGCATAGAACTTAACCGCAAGGAAACCCTGCTAAACGGCCCTCAAAACGGCTTGACTTATATTTCCGATAAATCCAGGTTCGGAATACAATACGAAATGCCTTGCTATCTTTTTCTTGATTTCAGAAAAATAATAGAACAATTGCATGCTCAGGCCCAAAAGGCGGGGGTAAGCTTTATCACGGGGACAAACGGACTGGAACTGATAAAAAAAGGCGATACGGTCTCCGGCGTAAAATGCAGGGATGCAAAAGGCGAAGAATTTGACATTTTTTCCCGTATGGTTATTGCCGCGGATGGTCTTCATTCGAAATTATGTGCCCAGGCCGGCTTGCAAAGAACAGACCTGAATTGCCAAACACAACTTCTGGGAGTGATATACGAGGGATTTGACGCCTACAAAGTAAAAAAGAGCGATTTTCCGGTAAATACCTTCAATTTCTTCTGGGGTACCAAGTATTCCGGCATTTCATCTTCCTTATGTTACGCGGTAGCAATTAATGATACTCTGCAAACAGCTGTCGGCATCCACTCTGCCGGCCATGCGAATCCATCCGCGGATATACGCAAAACTCTTGAACACTGGGACAGCTACCTTAAAAAAAGCGTTGAATATTCGCATGCCCTGAAAGATGCTAAAATAAGCAAGAAATTCGGCACAATTATGCCATACTCAGCCTGCATTGAGAAGCCGTTTTGTAAAGGCTTTTGCGCAATCGGAGACAGTATAGCGATGATAGAAATAACATATCCCGGAGCGTTACAAAGCGGAAAATACGCGGCATCCTGCATCATAGAATCGCTCCGGCACGATGATTTTTCGTTGGAATCCTTCAAACCTTTTCTTGAGTGGTGGAAACCCATTTGCAAGAGGATTAACAATGGTTCTAAATTTAACAGCTTTTTACATTCTCTTAATGACGAGGAATATGACCAGCTGTTTGGAATAATGGGTATCCGGCACGCCGCAAGTGTGGACGAAGTATCTCTTTCGGAATTTGTCCTTTCAGCTCTGGATAATTTATTACAGCATCCCCGGCCTTCCGAACTATCCCCCAGAATACAGAGGTTTGCTGAAACAATAAAAAACATGAGAACGTAAATGGAAAACAATATTAACGGCAATTACATGAAAACGGATGTTGTCATTATTGGAGCCGGTCCTGCCGGGTTAAGGTGCGCCGCCAGGACGGCGGAACTCGGATTTAAGACTATCGTGCTGGAACGCCGTTCCGGTACGGACGAAGTCAATCCCATCATCGTCGGCGCCGCCAGAATAGACAATTTACTGCTTCAGGAAAGGCTGGAACTTACGGATGATGCGATTTATTTCCCGGGCTCGGATTTCAGCCTTAACCGCCGCGAAGCTGAAATTACCGCTCCGAACCAGGGCTTGGTACACTGGGCTGGAAACGGCTCTATATTCGGCGCAACATTCCAAACCCCGTTTTTCATACATCTAAACGTCAAATATTGGCTGAAGAAACTGTACGAAAAGGCTGTTGAAGCCGGAGCAGTGGTATTGTTCGGTTATGAAGGGACAAAACTAATCCGCAAAAACGGAAAGATTTGCGGGCTGTCTGCCCGTTCGCATGAAGAAGAAAATATTGAAATCAGCGCACGCTATATTGTGGCGGCAGACGGAGCCTGCTCCCGCATCTCCAGACAGGGGCCCTTTAGCCGGACCCCTTTTCCGGAAGCAACCGGCGTGCATAACATAGGATGTATTTTTCAAGGCGCTAAAAACAGTGAGGTAGAAAACGGCAGTAATTACATTAAAGGCGCTAAAAATTTTTATTGGGGAAGCTATTACTGCGGTTCGCGAAACTCCTTCGCGGCTGTCACTCCTATGGGTGATGATATCATGCATGTCGGGGTTTACGCGCCCGAAGGAAAAACCGGATGGACACTGCCGTTGCCGGAGCAGTTGGATTTTTGGATTAAATATCTTAAGGAAAAGTCTTCCTTGCGTAAAGTTTTCGGAGATGCAAAGCCAATAAAAAAATGCGGAGCATATCTTCCTTATTTAAATCCGATCGAAGAGCCTTTTACCAATGACATGGGATCAATCGGTGATGCCGCAATGCTCGTGGAAATGGTCTATGCCGGAGCAATGCAAAGCGGATGGCGAGCAGGTGATGTCGTGGGAGAAATATTGAAAAACGGCTCCTCCGGTCCTGCACTTGCGGATTATATGCAATGGTGGAAACCGGTCTGCAGGAAAAAAATAGGCCTGGTCAAATTCATGGTCATGCTGAGCACTCTTGATAATGACGATTATGGACAGCTTTTTGATATTATGGGGTGCGCAAAGGACCTTGATCCGCACCGTACGGGTCTTGAAGAAACCATGAAAACAGGCGTAAAAAAACTGCTGGAATACCCTTATAAGAATAGATTATCGCCACAGCTTCAAGCTTTTGTGCGGATGGCCGGAAACAGGTAAAAAGGATAAATTAATTATGAGTTTTCAAATTACGGAAAATTGCGTAAAATGCGGCAAATGCTTTGAAATCTGCCCCTGGAAAGCCATCAAAGAAAACAAAGACGATTTTTACATTGCCACCGAATTGTGCGCGGACTGCGGCTCCTGCGCGAGCATCTGTGAAAACTCCGCTATAGTCCCAGAACATTATAAAACAAAGTTTAAATAAAATCCGGAAAATGTAAATGAACAAGAAATTTATAGGCATCATCCTGGAAGAGGGAATCAAACCGCGCAATCTATTGACATTATTGATAATGATGTTTCTGGTTCAGATAGGAATAGTCATTTTCTATCCCTTCTTCCCTTTTTTCTTAAAACGCCAGTGCGGCGTCCCGAACATGAAACTTGGATTCTATCAAAGCCTTCTTATTATGGTAGAATGGATTTTCTTTTTTATTTTCAGTCCTCTGTGGGGAAGAGCAACGGAACGTATCGGGCGCAGAACCGTCGCATTCATAGGTTTTGCAACCGGAGCGTTGGCGTTGACTGTTTTTGGAATGAGTCAAAGCTTTGGTTTCGCTTTGGGCATCCGGTCCGTTACCGGAATTTGCCTGGCCGCAAGCTGGCCCGTATTGATGGTTATAGCGGCCGATTATAGCAAAAAGGAAACCCGCGGAACCATAATGGGTTACATGGGAATGCTGATGGGTATAGGCAACGCAGTCGGTTTCGGAATTGGCGGATTTCTTTATGACAAACATCCTTTAGTCCCTTTCATAGCCGGCTCTCTGCTTCTGACCATGGCTTTATTTACAGGTTTTTTTTTCCTTAAAGATGTGCCGCAAGAGATTTTCACGCAGAAAACCAAACAGAAAAAAACAGAGAGAGATACTTCTGCGAACGTTACTTTTAAAGGAGTATTTAGCGTTTTGGCCGAAGAACCTCTGCTCCAGCTGTCTTTAGCCGTCTCTTTGCTGGTCGCCGGCATTTTGATATTTTACCAGGTTGTATTTATGACTTGGGCGCAAACCGACGGCGGATTAGGCGAAAAACTGCCGGGATTTTTCCTAATGCTCTGTTCTCTAATTTTTTCCCTGACGCAGATTCCTCTGGGAATACTCTCCGACCGGACAAGCAAAATCACTGTTCTCCTGGCTGGATTGTCCGGCCTCGTCGCTTCTCTTCTTTTGATGGGTTACCTGCAGGAAGGACGCTTTATTGGGAGCGTTCTTGCGATAAGCGGTATTTTTATGGCTTGCTGCTACCTGAGCGGAATTTCCCTTGTCTCTGAGTTGGCTCCAATCCGGTATCGCGGAACGATTATGGGCATATACCAGTCCATGTTTGGAGCAGGTACAATTCTGCTGGGACTTATTGGCGGTTTTCTGCTTGACCATTTTAACAAGGATGTCGCTTTCTTTACGGCCGGCGGACTTTATCTGCTGGTTTTAATTTGGGGCATAGTGCTTGTTAAGCATTCCAGCGAAAAAACTGCCGGCTTGAGGCTGGCAATAAACCTCAGCAAGGGATTGATCGGATTGGGTGTTGCCGCTACTGTCGTCATCATGTTTATTGCTCCGCCGTTAACTATATTATCCGATACGGGGTTCGAAGGTACGATAAAGGAATTCCTTAACTCATGGGAATCGGATAATGCATTGTCAGAAAAGTATTGCTCCAAGGAATCGGTAGGCTATGAGTTCCTGCAACAGAAAAACCTGCCGAATCTGCTAAACTATCGTATTGTTTCAATTGAAAAAACTGATTATAAAACCGTTAAAGTAGTGGCAAATCTCCGCCTGATGTACGAAACCGGAAAAAAGTCGTACAGGAAATACGACTTCTACCTGGAAAATTCAACCCTTGAAAAAGAATGGGTCATCAGGACTATTTCGGCCGACAAGTCCGCTACGAAATGAAGCCTGCGTTTATTTTGAACTGCTTTTTACCGACGTATTGCATTTTGACTTTTCATATCGATTTTGATAGTATGCGTTCTTGTATGCGCTACGAAAACAAAAACGGGAAAGACAGGAAAAACAGGCCGTATCTTGGAATCTATTTCAAGTGCTGTTCTGTTTACCAGCGCATTTACCTCAATCAGAAGGGCACTGCCTTTGTAGGATGGTGCCCCAGATGCCTCGGAAAAGTTGAGATAAAGGTTGACCCGGGAGGCACAAGTGATAAGTTTTTCACGGCGATTTAACGAAAGATGAGAATGAACACTAAAAAATGGCGATTGTTTTTCTTTTTTCCTGCGGTTTTTATTGCGCAGATTTCCTGTTCAGGGGGCGCGCAGGAAAAACCGGAAATTAATATTTCCGCCGGCGACATCCGCATGATAGCCCGGTCCGTGCCGGATTTGCTCCTGTATTTCAGTTCGCGCAGTCCGAAAGACTGGAATTACGCCTATGAAAAACTGATGGAAATAAAGAAAATGAAAGACCTCCGGCAGATCATGCCCGCGCTTATCAGCGGAGAAATGGACGGCCTTCTGCCGGTCGCAATCCAGGAAAATTCTTCCAAGGCCGCCAAGGCCCGGGAACGGCTGGTTTTCCTCGGCAAGGTTTATAAGCTCCTTTCAAAATTTGACAGCCGCAATCCCGAGGATTGGACCGACGCGCGCAAATCGCTTGCAACGCTCGGCGATGAAGCCGTACAGATGACCGTGCTCGCGCTCATAAGCAATTTCAAATACGCGCAGAACCCCATGCTTTGGGAACGCGCAAGAAACGAGCTCACGGCTATCGGAGTTCCCGCGCTAAAGCCGCTCCTCGCCGCAGTCGCCTCTCAGAAGGTGGATGACGTTACCATGGAGCAGTGCATAACCGTCATGATACTGATGGGAGAGCCCGCCCAGAACCAGTTGTTGCTTATATATAAGGAAGGCAATGCCGAGATGCATAAAACTCTCGCGAAAGCCCTCAGATGCGGTTTTACATCCGAGCATACGGACCTGCTGATTAAACTCGCCGGACACGCGGATTGGATTGTAAGAGGCGAGGCAATCAATTCCATGGGCGCCATGCGCATGCGCGCTTTCGCGCCGATACTGTTAAAAGCGCTCGCGGACAGTGACAGTTACGTACAGCGCACATCCGCGAAGGCGCTGATGGAACTCAAGGAACCCGGGGCTGTAAAACCCCTAATACTCCTGCTGGGCACAACCAGGGACTACGAAACGCGCAACGCCGCAGTGTTGGCGCTTACAACCATAACGAAAACAAATTTCGGCACTGATTTTGATAAATGGATGCAGTGGTTTGAAACCTCTCCGTATAATAACGAAAATGAAAAATGAAGGATGCCATCCGTTTCCCGTGCCCCGGCTCCCGTTTAAACGGGCCACGCGTCTCGTCCCGCGTCCCTCGCTACTCGTTACTGGCTACTCGCTACTGCGTTAGACTCTTAAGGATTTTGCTATGGAATGGACTTTTCAGAAAATAGGCAAGCTTTGCGCTAAATGCGCACAGGGATTTAAGGACGAACAGGCGTTTATATCCGCGCTGTTTTTATCCAAAGATACGGTTCTGCGGAAGGATTACTGCGAACCCTGCTGGATCCCGGCGGATGAACCGGAGCATTTTTCATTCTGGAAAAGCGTTATCCCGAAAAAGAACGCCCCCAAACCTGATAACAGGCACAATGTCATGCAGGTGCTGGAGAAACTGATAGGGCAGGCCGCGGAACCCGTGGCAGAAGCCGCCGCGGAAAACACGGCCGAGGGCGCCGCCCAGCCGCTATCTGAAGAAGGCAGGAAGAAATTGATTTTCCTCCTGGCCCTTACGCTCATGCGCAAAAAGGCCCTGAAACTGAAGGAAACCTGCACGGAGAATAACGAAGAAGTCATGGTTATGGAAAAAGTTGCGGACGGTACAATCCTGAGGATACCGGTATTCAACCTGCCTGAAAACGACGTGAATACCCTCAAAGACGACCTGGCAAAAATACTGGATATGTAGTAAACTCAGCTTCGCTGATTTTGCCGGCTACCCTGCATTTTTTTCAACATGGATTCAGACTCAAGACTCCGAACTTAAAACTAAGGACCCCGTCCTACGCGATGCCTGTCTTACTGCTTATGCTTTTAATAATATCAATTTTGTCTATTGTCAACTGTGACCACGTTTCAAATTTATCACGCTCTTCCGCGTTCATCTTTTTAAGCATTTCAACTTTTGTGAATTCCGCAGACATCATGTCTTTCTCGCGGACTTCCACGCCTTTGCTCTGCACGTCCACGCGGAAAACTATGCCGCAGTGCACTGAACCGACTGGAACGGAATCGTCGTTAATAATGCCGGCTATTTGTTTCTGATACCCTGTTTTGAAAAGCAATTCCTCGGTAAGCTCCCTTTCGCATCCGGCATCCAGGAAGTCCTTTACGTTATCCACGGGATTGATATGGCCGCCTACGCCTATGGAATACTTGTTATGCAGGCGTTTCTCGCCCTGTGTGGAAAACCTTTTCAACAAAAGCGCCTCGTCCCCGCAGGAAACCACGCAGTAGGGGATAATCTGCTTGAAACTTGAATCGTTCTCGGCAAACCTGCGCTCAATGAAAAACCCTTTTTCACGTATGCGGCGGATGTATTTCGCGACCTCTTCGGACGAATCCGCCGGAACAAACCCGTACGGAAACGACAGGTCAAACAGGTCATAACGTTTGATTACATAAACGAATTCCATATTGGATATTTCCTTAAATAGCAGTAGTTCTTGACAACTTTTCAGCCACGAAGGCACAAGGGCACGAAGAACGCATGTTTTACTACGGAGAGCATAATTGCCGGCGTTTTAGTTGCTTAATTATAGCGTGAAAGGAATTGGAAATCAAGAAAAAAGCGGATTTGAAGCCTGATTTTTCAAAATTCAAGGTCTGACCCTTTTGCGAGTTCTCTAAGTTGTTTTATTATCTAAAATCTCCAACTTCTATGCCGCTTCTACGGAACTTCATTTCGTTCGTCGTCCCTCGTCGTCGTTCCTTATCGTCTCACGTCCGTTGTCCCATCCCTCGCTGCTCAGTTTACCCTGAGCTTGCCGAAGGACTACTGGCTACTCGCTACTACGCACGTCCTTCGTTCTCCGTTTTACTTTTCCGGACATTTGCATGGCGTATTTGAACATCTCGGGCATCCATTGCGGTATTTATCTATGGCCTTTTCCATGTCCACTCCGGATATGCTGGCTAGGGTGAAGAGCCACGCCGCCACGTCCGCGAATTCCTCCTCAAGCTTCCTGCCTTTCTTGCGCATCAGCGCCTCTGAGAGCTCGCCGACTTCCTCGGTAAACCACATGAAACTCCCCGGCACGCCTCTTTTGCTGTCGCGTTCAAAATACATTTTTTCTATCATGTCCTGGAATTCTTTAATTTGCATAATGTTACTTAACCTGCAATTTTTGTTTCAAATCGTCTATAAAAAAACCGGTTACCGCCTTCAGAGACGGGTCCAGTTCCACGGCCTTTTCAAGGTCTTTAAGCGCGTTTTCGTATTGGCCCATCTTATACAGGGCCATGCCGCGCGTATTATACGCCGAACCCAGTTTCGGATTCAGTTCCATGGCTTTTTCGGCATATTTTATGGCATTCTGCAAATCGCCGAGCTTTGACATCGTAGAAGCGCAATTGGAAAAAGCAACGGCGTTCTTCGGATTTATTTCCGCCGCCTTGCCGAAATACGCAAGGGCGCTTTCAAGCTCGTTTTTCCTGGCCTTAAGGACTCCTATGCTCAAATATATGCCGTCGTTCTGCGGGTCATTATTCATGGCAACAAAGTAATCCTCTAACGCACCGTCATAATCGCCGCTATTGTACTTGATCACACCCCGTTTGTAATTCGCCTCCGCGTTATTCGGCTCAAGCTGTATCACCATGGAATAATCCGCCTTTGCCCCTTCCATAACGCCCAGGAGTTCCTGCAATTTTGCCCGGCACGCGTAGTTATCCGCGTTTTTTGGTTCTATTTTTATAACAATTGAACTGTCGTCATAAGCACCGCGCAGGTCGCCGACAGCCGCTTTGGCGTCTGCCCGCAGGGAAAAGACCTTCGTATTGTCAGGCATAATCGCTATGGAAGAGGAACAATCCTCAATTGCGCCTTTATGATCATTCTTTTTAAATTTCGCGAGGGCGCGGTTATAATAGGAATCATAATTATCCGGTTTCATTTTTATCACATAGCTGTTGTCTTCAATGCTCCCGTCCAGGTCGCCGGTCTGCAAACGGGCCATGCCGCGCCAGAAATAGTATCTTGGTTCTTCCGGCGTCAGGCGTATGGCTTCGGTCATATCTTCGATGCTTCCCTTTATATCCTTCAGGTTATATTTTGCCAGGCCGCGATTGCCGAAAATTTCCGGATTATCCGGCGTTATTTTAGCGGCCGCGGTAAAATCCTCTATTACGCCGTTTATATCGCCAATGCTATCCCGCACCAATGCCCGCGCCACATAAACCTGCGCGTCATTCTTTACCGTTTTCAGGTATTCCGTCATATCCGCGATCGCGCCCTTCGCATCTCCTTCGCGCTTGCGCGCAAGCCCGCGCGAAAAATACGCCTCGGTGCAATCCGGTTTCAGCTTTATCACCATATCGTAATCGGCCAGGCCGCCTTTCGCATCGCCGGTCTTATAGCGTATAAGACCGCGCCTGAGGTAAAATTCCGGATCGGGCTTTTTTGCGATAGCCGCCGTGAAATCATCTATGCCGCCGGCGCTGTCGCCAAGCTCAGTCCTTGCAAAACCGCGTTCATAATACGCCATGGGATCTTCAGGCGTAAGAACTATCAGCCTGGAAAAATCAGAAAACGCCTCCCTGAAATTTTTAACCCTCATATTAATAACGCCGCGGTTGTACAAAGGAATCGGATTCTTCTCATTTAACCGCAGGGAAATATCTATGTCTTCAAGCGCGCCCTTGTAATCGCCTTTCATGTATTTTGTCATACTGCGGAAATTATACGCGCTCGCGTGGTCCGGGTTTATACGTATGGTTTCGGAAATGTCCCGTTCGGCTTCTTCATATTTATCCCGGTCCATGTTCATTTTCGCTTTAATCATGTACCCTTCGGCGAACTGGGTTTTTTTTTCAAGCGCTTTTGTTATGTAATCCGTCGCGGTTTCAAAATTGCCTATGTTCATGTAACACACCGCGAGCCAGAAGAGGAAATCCTCGGAACCGTATTTTTCGTACCCTTTCTTAAGCAGGGCCACGCATGTTGCGGAATCAACCGAATAAAGGCGCATCGCTTCAAAAAGCGGCTTATATTTTTCAAACTGGTCCGGCATTGCGCCGGCGCCTGTTATTTTCTTGAAATCGGCAAGGGCCTTTTTCTCCAGTTCCTGCGCCAACACGCTCTTCATATCCGTATCCGCGCCCTTTGTCACTTCAAAATACCTCTGAAGATATTGTTCCACGTAAACTATGCCGCGCAGGGCGTAAGCCATTTCATAATCGGGATTTATCCGAATTGCCGCAGTCAATGAAATCTCTGCTTCTTTAAGCCGGCCTTTTTCCCTTTGAAGCATAGCCTTATAGAAATACCCTTCGGCCAGCTGATACCGTGAAAGGGAATCGTCTATTATCTTAATGGCCTGGTCTATATGCGCCCAGACTTTTTCCATATTCGCATCTTTTTTATAGAACTCGGGAAATATCTGGGTCGCGTAAAGCCATCCCCGCTGGACTTCGCGGGACGCCTGCTGTTCCTTTGCTTTCGCATCATCTATGTTTTTCTGGCATTCCGCAATCCTTGCTTCAACTGCGCCGTCTTTTTTCGCCTGAAGGCATTTTATGTATTCCTCTTTGGCCTTATCCCAGCTGTTCTCGGAGAATAATTTATCCGCCCGCGCGAGGTATTCCCGCGCCAATTTGGATTTCCCGGCGCTTTGCACCCACAATCCGGCAAGAACGGACAGCAGTATAATCACGCCCGCGGCAATGCCCGCGAAACCCGCCTTGTTGCGTTTGATTTTTTTTGTCAGCTGATATGTCAGGGACACGGGCCGGGCCTTTATGGGCTCGCCGTTCAGGTATCTGTCCACGTCGTCGGCAAATTCGCCCGCGGACTGGTAACGCCGCTCCTTTTCCTTTTCCATCGCTTTGATTATTATAAGTTCAAGATCGTTATCCACGGATTTGTTCAATTTTGACGACGCCACAGGGTCTTTGAAAATGACGGCCTTTATTATGTCAATAAGCGATTCACCATCAAACGGAGGCCTGCCGGCACATATTTTATACAACAGGGAGCCGAGTGAAAAAATATCGCTCCGGCCGTCCAGCTCTTCGCCGTTCGCCTGTTCCGGCGACATGTACGCGGGAGTGCCTACGACCGTGCCCGCAACGGTCAGGTTGCTTTTTGACGAAACTTCCTTTGCCAGGCCAAAATCGGAAACCTTGGGAATTACCTCACCTTTTTTCCCGAATACGAGCAGAACGTTCTCAGGTTTCAGGTCGCGGTGGATTATATTCTCCCTGTGGGCGTAATCAATGCCCTCCATTACTTTTTTCATTATTTTAACATATTCGTTGATGTTTTTTTTACTCGGGGCTTCGTATTCAGTCACTTCCTTTCCGCCGGATTTCTTTGAAAACCCCTGCCTCTGGCACCAGTATTCGTCAAGAGTGCCGCCGTCAACGTATTCCATGCATATAAAATAATTATCCTGATGCCTGCCGACCTCGTAAACCTGCAGTATGTTCGGATGTGAAAGCCTTGCGGAAGTCTGGGCCTCTCTTATGAACCTCTGGACGGCTTCATCATGGGCGGGGCTGTTTTCCGAGGAAATGCTTATCATTTTTATCGCGACATAGCGCTTCAGCGTGATATCCCATCCCTTGAAAACTTTTCCCATGCCGCCTTCGCCGATTTTTTTTATTATGACATATTTGCCGGAAATGACTTCCTGCCTGTTTATATACGCGTCGCGCACTTCTTCATCAGCAGTGGCGATAAAATCCGGCAGTCCGCCTGAAATCTGCACCATTTCCATTTTACAGGCGGGGCAGTCGCGTTTCGCAGCCTGCGGACCGGAATTTTCAATAGAAACTGTTTTTTTGCACTGCGGGCATTGTAATGTTATCGGCATATTCACCAGCGTTTATTTGAAGTATCAGCGACCCGTCTTCCCCGCAATATAAAAGCATTTTCCGCTTAAAAAGTAAAGAAAACTGAACTTTTCCGGCGTTTAGGCAGTGTAATTGATAAATCATATTGACATACCGCGGTTTTTTGTTATAATAACGCTGTGCGTAATTTTAACCTGTATTAAGGTGTTGAAGGTATATGAAAAAAACAATTATTGCCATGACTGCAATCGTTCTGGTTGCTTTCGCCTCAATCGGACTCTGTGAAATATTCCCCTGCATGCTTATTAAAACCACGCCTCCATGCGGAACGCCGTTTGACTGGATCCACAACAAACTTCCCCGCAGGCCCGTAATCTATAACAGGCCTTCCATGGAAACGCCCGGGCTCCCGGACGAACCTGACAAAAAGACCCCGGGTAAAGACGCCACCGTAGTGGCCCAGAAAGACGCCACCCAGGTCGCCAAACTGGTGAAATCCTACTCTGTGCCGTTTGACCCGTTTTCGCAGGAATACCTCATGATAGCCTCGCAGGATATGATATGGCATCACCCCTGGGTAAATTCTCTCGGAGGCGAGCCATGCAAACCGGACCTGGATTACGCCTTTGCCCGCATAATGATCATTACTTATTTCCAGATATCCATTTATCCGGATTCATTTCCCGAAGCCATGACGTCGCAATATATGCTTGAAATGGGCGAGCCGGCGCTGGCTTTCGCGGAGAATTCCTTCAAGGCAAAAGAATTTGTCTGCGATGACGGGCTCCGCAGTAATCCCGCCCAGGCAAAAGTAATAGCGGAATACCTGAAAAAATCCATAGGCCCAGTGGCGCCTCAGCCGCCGCCGGAAGCCCTCAAGGGCGCTACGCCGCTTGAAACCATGATCAACCGCCTTATCGTGGAAGAACTCGGCAAGAATTATTACTACTCCGGGGACATGAAATTCGCCTACCGCCTGCGCCAGTTGGGGCAGGATGTCCTGCCTTACCTTATTGAGGCCGCGAAAAATAACGGGCATTCGCTGATAAGGCACAACGCGGTCGCCCTGCTCGGGTCGTTTGACGACCCAAAGGCAACGGAAACCCTGCGTGAAATATTGAAAAGCGATGATTTTGTCTCGCGCAACCGCGCGCTTTCCGCCCTGATACAGAAAGGCGATAAGGAAATAGTGCCTTTCCTGATTGATTCGCTCGCAAACTCAAAAGACAAGTATTTCAAATGCTATGCCGCCTATGCGCTCGGAGCTATCGGTGGCGGTGAGGCCGTCAAGCCCCTGCTGGATTATCTTAATTCGGACCCCAACAACACGGACGTGCTCTGGTCCGTAATTCCCGCCTTGGGCTTTATAGGGGATTCAAGGGCCGAAGTCATCAAGACGCTCAAAGACCTGGTGGAAAAAAAGACCTTTGCGACGCGCGCCATGGCACTGTATTCCCTCTACGCCCTCGGAGATGAATGGGCCGAAAAAGAACTCGGCTTTGACAACCCGAAAAACATGAAAGACCTGGACCCTCTGAAAAAGCTGGATCCGCCGGCTTATTATATGGCCATAGGACTTATGGGCAAGGACGGCAAGAAAAACAAATCCCTGCTCATGGCGGTTGCGAAAAATAAAATGTACGACCTTCAGGTGCGGCTTACGGCTATGCAGAAAATAGACTTTACCAAAGACGATATCGCAAGCATGAAAAAGGATTTTATTGATAAGGTCAACAACCAGGAAAACGAGACCCCCGCGATACTGCAGGGATATATCCTTTACAAATTGCTCGCTCTTGAAGACAAGACCATCCAGAAAACAGCCAATAAACTCATGGACCAGGCGTCAGAAAATTTCGGAAAGTTCACGGCCCAACTGGAAGGTGGCGGCTTTGAAGGCGTAATGGCGCTCCGTATCCTGGGCGCCCTCGGCCTTAATAAAGAAAAGGATTTGAAAGACACCATAAGAAAAATAATAGAAAAACTGAAGGATAAACCTCTCAAAAAAGACGATAATCAGGCGGTTATTTTCGTTTCAAAGGCGCCGTTCGTTGAAACGCTGATTCTGGAACTGTCTAAATTGCAATCAAAAGAGGCCGTAAACAAACTCCTTGACCTTTTGAAAAAATCAGATTTCCCGTGCCACGCCGAAATCATCCAGGCCCTCGCCGACGTTCCCTATGACAAATCCATTGTTGAAGCCCTTGTAAAACAGCTTTCAAGCGAGGACGGCTGGACGCGGTATTGCGCCTATTCATCCCTCAAACGGATTACGGGAAAGGATTTCAACTGCGAATGGGTGTTTGACCCGCAGAATGAACGCAAGGCAATAGTAGACCAATGGGAAACCTGGTGGGGAGAAGAGGGGAGTAAGAAATAATGCGCCGATACGCCGTCACATGCCTAAGCATTGTCCTGGGGGCATTTGCCGCTTTTATCATATTTGCGAACATCCGAAAGCCGTTCACGGCGCCGCAGGAAAACCCGGTTCCTATTTCTGTCTCAAGCGGCCGCTATCCGGAATTCCTCAAGGCGTCGCTCCAGATGAATGTAAAACTTGAAGATAAAACGCTCTGGATATTCCTTGCCAACAAGTCCGTTGACACCCCTCTGCCATCTGAAGAACCGCACAGAACCATAGTTTGCTCCATTGATATTTTTGATGAAAACAACAAAAACGCCGGGTCTTACCGTGAATACTTCAGGCCTAAAAACCCGCTTGAAATCAAGGAAACCCCGTCGCACCAGATCCCGGCCAGCCAGACAATAAAATTCGCCTATGATATAACCCTGCCTCACGGTATCGCGCGCATAAGATTGACTTACGAAGATTTTTCAAAGATGTGGCAGAGCGGCTCGTCAACCCTGCTCCTTGATGAAAAGAAAGTAAAATTCTAACGAAGTAACCGGTAACCAGTAGCGAACAGCAAGGGACGAGGGACGAAACGAAAGAATGACGGTATGATAGAATGCTTCTAAATGAACACTCTATCATTAGTGGTTAATTGCTCGACTATCAGTCTCTTAGGATTTATTTGATATGAAATTTTTGTTCTTAACAGGCTTATTTACAGCAGTTTTACTGCTCCCGTCCTGCGGCGGTTCCGGACACGGCGAGGTCGTCGTATATACCTCGCTGGATGAGGTTTTTTCCGGGCCGATTCTTGACGAATTCAAAAAAAACACCGGCATAGACGTAAAAATTCTTTCGGATACCGAAACCACAAAAACCGTCGGCCTGGCAACGCGCCTGATTGAAGAAAAAGAGCATCCCATGGCCGACGTGTTCTGGAATAACGAAATCAGCTGGACCATCGTCCTCAAACAAAAAGGACTGCTCGCCCCTTATACCTCAGCTTCCGCCGCCGACATTCCTGACCGGTTTAAGGACCCCGAAGGATGCTGGACCGGGTTTGCCGCACGGGCAAGGGTTATACTGTATAACACCAACCTTGTTAAAGCTGAAACAGCGCCTGAATCCGTATACGACCTTCTGAAACCGGAATTCCGCGGCAAGGTTGCTATAGCACAACCGATATTCGGCACTACTTATACCCATGCCGCCGCGTTATTCGCCTGCCTCGGCGAACAAGATGCTAAACGGTTTTTCATCAAGCTTAAAGAAAATGACTGCAGGCTCGTGTCCGGAAACTTCATGGCCGCTAAAATGACCGCCGACGGCGAGGCCTTCGCCTGCCTTACAGATACGGATGACGCAAACGAAATGCTCACTGCCGGCAAGCCGGTAAAAATGGTCTTCCCTGATAAGAACGGAATGGGCGCGCTTATCCTGCCGAATACCATCGCGCTTATCAAAAACGGCCCAAATCCGGAAAACGGAAAGAAATTGATTGACTTCCTGCTTTCAGCCGGCACGGAACAAAAGCTCGCCCGGCTCAAATCGGCGCAGATGCCCGTCAGAAAAAACATACAGCCGTACAGCTCCATTTTCAGCCTGGAAAACATCAGAGCTATGGTCGTAAGCTATGAAAAAATTGCCGCACAGCTGGAACCTGCAAGGGATTTTATTTACAGCGACTTTTTGAAATAATGAAAAAATTCTACGCATTCTTTATCGCGATTTTTACCACACTGCTCCTGCTTCCGGTTTTTTACATGGTTTTCCTGGGCATTGCGAAGCCGGATACGGAATTCCTGCGCCTTGTGATAAACGACCCGAGATACAGGAATTTGTTTTTCAATTCGCTTACCATCGGTTTTTTCACCTCTGTTTTTTCGGTTGTCCTCGGATTTCCTCTCGCGTACGCCATCGCAAGAATCAAATTACCGTTTCGCCGCGTTATAGAAAACGTTTTTCTCATACCGTTATTAATTCCCTCATATTTTCTTGCCATTGCGTGGGTTTTCCTCGCCGGAGACAACGGCATTATTACGAATGCCCTCAGAACACTGCCGGGCGTTAACATTGCGGTTTCGCCCTTATACAGCACATGGGGTGTGATTCTCATCCTGACTCTTTCGTATTTTCCGCTTGTTACGCTATTGACGCTTACCGGACTGCGAAACATTGACTTGAACCTGGAAAAAGCCGGATGGCTTGCAACTTCGCGGTTCCGGGCGTTTACCGGCATATCACTGCCTTTGATACTGCCTTATGTTTTGGGAAGCGCTATACTGGTCTTTGTCCTGGCGCTTAATAATTTTGACGTGCCGTCCATCCTGCTGGTGAACGATATTTATCCAATGGAGATATTTTACCAATTCAGCGTTTTTTACAAACCTGAACGCGCCATGCTCCTCGCCTTACCGCTGATTTTGACGGCTTTTGCCGCGATCTTTGCATGGTACCTGCTGTTTAAAAACCGCAGTATAATAACCATAGGCTCAGGCTGGCGCGCCCCGGAATATCCTGAAAACGGCAGGATAGCCGGGTTTTCCGCGTTTATATTTGCCGCATTACTGATGACAGTTGCGGTTATTCTGCCTTTGGCGGGATTGGTTGCGCAGGCGCGCTCGGTTGGCGCGATATCAGGGGCGTTTTCTCTCGCTTACAAAGAAATGCTGAATAGCCTGATAATTGCTTTTATTACAACCGTATTGAGTATCGTATTCGGAATAATTATAGCGCACGCGATTGAACGCAGGACAACGCGCCTGAAAGGGCCTGTCCTTGCTCTGCTCATGGTGCCGCTTATAGTGCCGGGTTCGGCCATCGGCATAGGCCTTATAAAAATGTATAATCACGGTATTTTTTTATGGATATACGGGACGATATTTATCGTCGTGCTCGGACTGCTGGCCCGCTTCATAATCATACCCGTCATTTCCATTTCAGGGGCCATTAAAATGATGGATCCATCCCTGGAAAACGCGGCCGCGGCGCACGGCGCGGGATATAAACGAATCCTTGCGAAAATAATCTTTCCATTAACCGGCCAGGCGATAATCGCTTCGGCAGTACTGTGTTTTATCTTCTCCCTGAACGAACTGCCGGTCGCCATAATGGTAAACCCGCCGGGATTCAATACCATATCAGTCCGCATATATTCCCTGTTCCATTTCGGGCAGGAACAGGCGGTCGCGGTTTTGTGCCTGATTATGACCGGTGTGACTGTTGTGCTTTACGCCATACTAATGCTGTTGTTTAAGAGAAAAGGAAATTCCGGACATGGAAATTGAATTTAAGCGCGTATCAAAACGTTTCGGCGCGATAAGCGCGGTGAAGGACTTGAACATTAAAACCCCGCCGCGAAAATTAACCGCGCTCCTGGGGCCTTCGGGCTCGGGCAAAAGCACCGTATTATCGCTCATTGCCGGGCTCACAACGCCGGACGAAGGCGAGATATGGATGAACGGCCGTATTGTTTCCGGGCCGGGCAGGATTATCGTACCGCCGGAAAAACGCGAAATCGGAATGGTCTTCCAAACGCTGGCCTTATGGCCGCACATGACGGCAAAAGACAATATAAGATTTGTATTGAAAGGCCGGTGCACGAAGGAAGAAGCGGACAGGAAGGCGGATGAGATATTGGCCATGGCGGATATAGGGCGCTATGCGGGGACGTTCCCCGGCGCGATGTCGGGCGGAGAGCGCCAGCGGCTCGCGCTCGCAAGGGCATTGGTAGCAAGGCCTAAGTTTTTATTGCTGGATGAGCCGTTAATCAATCTTGACCGTTATCTCGTAAAAAAACTCATCGGGGAGATAAAGGCATTCCACGAAAAATTTGAAACCACCACGGTTTACGTGACGCACGACTATACGGAAGCGGCCGCATTAGCGGACGGTATTGCAATCATCCGGGACGGAAAACTCGTCCAGGCCGGCACATTCGCGGAGATAATAGCACATCCGGCGGATAGTTTTGTAAGCGATTTCATCAACGACAGCCGTCTTAATGAATCGGGGCGTTAGTCTCTAAGCCCTCAACTTCTACGTAAGAGACGCGAACTATTTTTGCCACAGAGCACACAGAATGCATGGAGAACGACGATTTTTTCAGAATTGACTATACGACTAACTACGCCAAAAACGACCTTTGACGGCAGTTTGTAACTAAAAAATTAGCGTTTCTCTCTGTAAGCTCTGTGTTCTCTGTGGCTAACGTTATTGTCTTGCATTTTGACTTTTTCGGGGTATAATAGTTTTTGCCACAGAGCTCACAGAGGACACAAAGTATTGTTTTCTGAGTATTCTCTGCACTTCTCTGGCTTATGTTTTTACGAAGTTTCTGTAAATTTTAATTAACCATTGATTTTAAAATGAACAAACAGCAATTCTGTTTTCAGCCGAAAAGAATTCTCGTCGTCCGGCTGGGCGCCTTCGGGGACGTTGTAAATACGCTTCCGGCGTTTGAGGCCCTAAGGCATAATTTCCCCCATGCCTTCATCGGCTGGCTCGTGGAAGACAAATGGAAATCCCTGCTTGAAGGATACCCGGGCCTGGATACAATCATACCGTTTGAAAAATCAACCCTTCTTAAAAACGTAAAATCGCCCTTGAAATTTCCTAAAGCCATAGCGCATTCAGTGCCTTTTATAAAAAACCTGCGCAAATTGGATTTTGATACGGCAATTGATTTCCACGGCAACCTTAAAAGCGGCATCCTTACAAAACTCTCCGGCGCGAAACAGCGTATAGGATTTACGAGGGGCTTCTGCAGGGAAGCCAATTATCTTTTCACGAATATCAGGATTGTGCCCGGCCCGAAAATGCAGTTGCGGGCGGAAAAGAACCTCGGGCTCCTGAAAGGACTCGGCCTTGACATGCCGGCAGTACGGAAAATCAGTTTCCCTCTGCCGGAAGGCTCTGAAAAAGAGGCGCGGGCGTTCCTAAAATCGGCATTCGCGGGCAGGCCGTACGTTGTAATCCACGCCGGCACGAGCAGGTTCGGCGCCTACAAACGCTGGCCCGCGGAAAATTTCGCCCGGCTCGGTTGCAGAATAGCAGGGGAGCTACACAAAAAAATACTTCTGACCTGGGCGGGCGCGGAAGAATGCGGCGCCGTGGAAAAAATCCGCGCCCAGATAGGCGCTGACGCCGTTCTGGCGCCGGAGATAATTGACCTGAAAATATTGGCGTTCTTCCTACAGGAGGCGGAATTATTTATCGGCGCGGACACAGGGCCTTTGCACCTTGCCGCGTCTGTGGGAACGCCGTGCGCGGCCCTGTTCGGCCCCAAAGATCCGGCTGTTTACGCCCCGTTTTCCTTCGGTCCGAAACACGCGGTCATTCGTAAAAATCTTCCCTGCAGTCCGTGCAAAAAACGCGCGTGCAAAGATCCGGTGTGCATGACGTCCATGACGGTTGACGAGGTATTCCGTTCAACCGCTGAATTACACGCCTGCCATTGCTGACCACGGCCGTAATCAAAACGCGTCAATTTTCCGAAGTAACCGGATTAAGTTTTTCTTGACAACTTGTATCCTTTTTGATATATTATGTATATCTAAATTATATAAGGAGTCGTTTTTATGATGAATCAAAAGACGCTTGTCGTTCTGGAGCCGCCGTTAAGGGAAGTTGTGGAAAAAATAGCGCGGGTAAACGGATTATCGATTTCCGGAGTGTGCCGCGACCTTATCAGGGAAGCGCTTGAAATCTACGAAGACCGCTACTGGGAAACCCTTGCCGCGGAAAGGGAAAAGGGATTCAACTGGGGAAAAGGCCTGTCCCATAAAAAGGTTTGGGGAAAGTAAAATAAATGATTTATACTTTGATTTACCATCCTAAGATAAAAAGCAATGATCTCCCGCGGCTTTCCGGCCCCGCAAGAGACGCTATACAAAAGGCTATTGAACAGCGATTAGTCATAAATCCCGCCGCGTACGGACTTCCGTTAAAATGGGGGCTGAAAGGCTACCGGAAATTAAGAATCGGCGATTACAGAATTATATATTCTGTAGTTAAAGATGAAATAAGAATACTTGCAATAGGGCATCGAAAGGACATTTATGAAAAGGCCGACAAACGCATCTAAGCAAATCATTGCGGTTATCCCCGCCCGGTTCGGCTCCACGCGGCTTGAAGGCAAACCGCTCCTGAAGGAAACCGGCAAGTACCTGATCCAGCACGTCTATGAAGCCGTGAAGAAAAGCCGGATTTTTTCCAATATCATCGTCGCAACTGACGACAAGAGAATTTTCAATGCCTGCAGGAAATTCGGAGCCGAGGTTGTGATGACATCCTCAAAGCACAAAAGCGGCACGGACAGGATCGCGGAGGCCGTACGCAGGATTGACTGCGATATCGTAATAAACGTCCAGGGCGACGAACCCATGATAACAGCCGCGGCGCTGAAAAAATTGGCGGGGCTGTTTGACAAAAAAGGCGTTGTCATGGCAACGCTTGCAAATAAAAGCCGCGGCAAAGAGGATTTGTATAATACCAACGTTGTGAAAGTCGTGCTTGACAGGACGGGCTATGCCGCCCTGTTTACGCGCATGCCGGTAACCATTTCCAGAAACGGCTGTTTTTACAGGCATATCGGCGTATACGGATACACGAAGGAATTCCTTCTCAGATTCACGAAGATGAAGCAGACGCCCGGGGAAATAAAAGAACGGCTTGAGCAGTTGCGCGCCCTGGAAAACGGCTGTAAAATCAAGGTAGGCATAACGAAATACCAGACGCTCGGAATAGATACGAGAGAGGATTACGAACGATTCGCAAAACTTTATTCAAAAACATTTTAACCCTGAAAGGATTAAATTAACTGCTAACGGTTTTACTTTACCGTTAAATTTCCGATAAATTGCCGATAAACCATACGACCTTGACCGGTTAGCCGCATCTGCCACCACCAGCCAGCCATCTTTGACCCATTTCTGCAAAAGGATGCGCGCCATACGGCTTGATAAACCAAGCGCCTGAACGACATCCGAAGCTATAATTCTATCCTTCCCGGAAAAAAGCGAAAGCACAATCCTTCGTGCTATAGCCGAATTGATGGCATAAACCGGTTTCCATGAATTGCGCTCTTTATTCATTTCTACTCCTGAATTACATTATAAATATATCATTTATTTATATCTAAAACAACAAAAAAATAATACGATACGTATCGCCTCAGTAGAGGTGGCATTAAAGGACGTTAGTAGCCCAGCCATTTATGGCTGGGGTATGAAAAACTGAGAAATATGGAGGGCATTCATGCCCTTAACATAACGCCATGAATGGCGTAAGTATAAGGCTTTTGGTATACAAACCCAGCCATAAATGGCTGGACTACTATACGCTTTTATTTTTTCTATTATAACTACTATGTTAAAATGCCACCTCTACTGAGGCCTTACTACGATACCTGCAGTCTTATTCCATCCGCATCTTCAACCAGATTCATTGAAGAAAAACCGAATGGGTTATGCCCCAGAAAGTGGTGGAAATACCAGTTATGGAATAATCCCCAGGAATAGGCCCGTCAGCCTCTATGTCAACCATTATATAACGCATATTTACTCTTCAAGAATTATTTAAATATGTTTTTTGCTCTTTATTAAACTAATGCGATTGAGAATCAGAATATATGGCTATCTGAACAGAATCCGTATCTACATTCTCAAGTATTTCAAGAAAATCCTCAGCATACCCGCTCATTTCTGCACGATTTCCCTTTGGGATACGTAATACCAATAAACTGCGAATCTGTTTATCATCCTTATAAACCGCACCATTCATGGCATCAAGAATCGGCTTAATTATATTGTCAATATCTGCGACTGCATGATCAACCTCAACAGAACGCCATGCTATTTCCACCTCAATATCATCTGTCAATATTAACGAATTGTAATTCATTGCCTTAAGAGCTCTTTCATGAATTTCCATTTTATATTTTTCTTTTGATTCAGATTGGGTTGATTTCGGTTTTAGCGGAATAATAAATTTACATGCTGGGCCGTTTTTTCTATTATAACGCATTCTATCAATAGGAGGCTTTTTCATAATCCATCACCTTAAAAATAGGCTTTTGTTTATAAAATTATTATAGCATTACAAAGAGGGGTGTCAACTAATTCTGAAACACTAAAAACAAACTAATTGTTTGACTGAACAGTCTAAAAATGATATACTTATCTTATGAAACGATTCGTCTTTTTCTGTTTCTCATTCTCGCTGATATCTGCGCTTTTTAACGCGCCTGCACGGGCCGACCGGGTCTATTTGTCCGACGGCCGCGTCATTGAAGGCGTCGCTGAAGACGAGGGCAGTCAAGTCAAAATCACTATCGCAAACGGCTCCGCATGGTATCCCAAATCCAAAGTGCTGAAAATAGAATATACCGGCCTGCCTGAAAATGAATACGCCGAAAAATCGGCCGCCCTAAAAGAAAACGATGTCAACGGACGCCTTGAACTCGCCGTGTGGTGCCGTAAAAACGGATTGAAAGAGGAATGGAAGGCCGAAGTCTTTAACGTGCTGAAACTTGACCCGGATAACGAAAAGGCGCATAAGGAATTCGGCGAGGTTTTCTACAACAACGCGTGGGTGCCCGTTAATGAAGCCAATCTGGCAAAAGGCCTCACAGAATACGAGGGCGATTGGATTACGGCCGAGGAAAAATCCCTGCGCGAAGCCCTGCATGAAAAAGAACAGCTGAAAAAGGAATTGGATAAGAAAATCCAGGCCCTCATACGCCTCCTCGGAAGCAACCTCCCTGAAGAACGCGCCGATGCCAAGGCTAAATTGCTTTCCATTTCCGGCGAAGATAAAATCGGCACCTACCTGAAATCACTCCAGTCAAAAAACGAAGACATAAAACGCTTCATCCTGGATGAAATACTTGCCAACCCATCCCGGGAAACCGTTCCCGCGCTTGTCCAAACGGCCATCACCGACCCCAATGAAATCTTCAGAAATACCTCCCTTGAAGGCTTGAAATCCATGAAGAACCAAGCCGGATTGATAGGAAAAACGGCGGCCTCGTACCTTTCCGGAAAAGACGCCTCTCTAAGGATGCGCGCCGAACAGATGCTGACAGTATTTCCCCACAAACCCGCTGTGCCGGCCCTTATAAGCCTTTTAGAGTATACGTTCACTTTGAAAGGTTCTGAAATAACGTATTACGAAACCGGGCCGAACGGCCCTATAAGCGCGGTAGGCATCAAAACCGGCGAAGAAAACCTTGACGATGCGACAAAAAAACAGCTTGAAGAACAGCGCTCGCAGGAACGGAAAACAGTGCTTGAAGCCCTGAAAAAAATAACCGGCGTTAATTTCGGCATTGATACCGACCGCTGGCGAAATTGGTATTCCTTCACGGAATCCATAACGAAGGATGAAAAATGAAGAATGAAGGACGTACGACGAAACGAAACCGTATTTAACCCCTGTTGCCTGTTTGAACGGGTCATATATCGGTGCTATTGCATGACGGGCTACGAAACACGGAATTTTTGGAGAATTTTATGGACGTACTTGTAATCGGCGGAGGCGGGAGGGAACACGCGCTTGTCTGGAAGATAAAACAGTCGCCGCTCGTGGAGAAAATATACTGCGCCCCGGGCAACGCCGGCATAGCAACGCTCGCGGAATGCGTTGATATCAGCGCTGAGGATACCGACGGGCTCCTTGAGTTCGCCTCAAAAAACAACATCGGCCTGACGGTCGTCGGGCCTGAACAACCGCTCCTCGCAGGCATCGCAGATAAATTCATAGGCAGGGGCCTTAAGATTTTCGGGCCTACCAAGCTCGCGGCAAATCTTGAAGGAAGCAAAAGCTTCTGCAAAAATCTCCTTAAACAATACGCCGTTCCTACCGCGAATTACCGCGTCTTTGACAGCCACGTACAGGCGCAGGAATACGTAAGAAACGGCAAACTTCCCGTGGTTATCAAGGCCGACGGCCTGGCCTCGGGCAAAGGCGTTAAGATATGCAAATCCCGCGACGAAGCCGAATCAGCCCTGAAGGAAATTATGGAAGATAAGGTCTTCGGCGCCGCGGGTAACAGCGTTGTCGTGGAAGAATTCCTTGAAGGGGACGAATTGTCCGTAATGGCCATAACCGACGGCAAAACAATTATGGTATTGGAAGGCGCACAGGACCACAAACGCGCGTTCAATGAAGATAAAGGCCCAAATACGGGCGGCATGGGCGCGTATTCGCCGGTGCCGTTCCTAAACGATAAATTGTACGCCAGGATTGAAAAGGAAATCCTCGTACCGGTCGTGCACGCGATGAAAAAAGAACGCATGCCGTTTAAGGGACTGCTTTACGCCGGAATCATGCTGTGTAAACCGGCTCCGAAAGTGCTGGAATTCAACGTGCGCTTCGGCGACCCTGAAACCCAGCCCGTCATGATGAGAATGAAATCAGATATAGTACCCATCATGCTCGCTACAATCAACGGAACCCTTGAAGAACAGGAAATCGCCTGGGATGAACGCGGTTCCGTGTGCGTCGTAATGGCCTCAGGCGGCTATCCCGACAAATACGATAAGGGCTTTGAAATAACCGGCCTTGAAGAGGCCGGCAAGATGCAGGATACGGTCGTATTCCACGCGGGAACAAAAACGGAAAACGGGAAGTGCGTTACTTCCGGCGGCCGCGTGCTCGGCGTTACCACGCTCGGTAAAGACATAAAATCCGCAAGGATGTCCGTCTATAAGGCAATAGGAAAAATAAATTTTGAAAAAGCCCATTACAGGACCGATATCGGGTCCAAGGCCATGACCTCAAGACTATAAACGAAGTAGCGAGTAGCGAGTAGTTAGTAGCGAGGAACGAGGAACGACGGACGAAACGACGAAAAGCATTTAAACAGGGGAAAAGGTAAAACAACAATAGAGCCCCTAACCCTTTAACCCCTTAACTCCTAAACCCTTTACCCCATTTAACCTATAATGCGCATTGCCTGTCTGAAAAAAATAATTTTTACAACGGGATTCCTCCTGTTAATGCCGCTGATATTATTAGCGCATCCGTTTGATGAAATCAATCATTCCATTGTTTTCAAATTCCAGGATAATTCCAACATACGGATTGAATACAGCGTTTATCTCGGCGGCCAATACCAGCTTGAATGGACCCGGTACGACACGCCGTTGAGCAGAACCCTTGAAAAACCTGAACAGGACAAATGGGCCGATTATATCCTGCAGAATATGCTCCTCAAGGTAAATGACGTTCCTGCGGATTTGCAGGCCGTTTCAGCGGTATTTCCTGCATTCAATGACTTTTTCACCAGTACGGACCCTTATATAAGATTCGTTTTTGAAACGGCTACGCCCGTATCGTTCGCCAAAACCACGAACGTTTATTTCAGCACTTTTGTTTACGATAAAACGTTTATCGGCAGGATAGAATACGGATGGAACGGCCGGAAGCTTGCCGTACAACAGGAACTGCCGACTGAAAACCCAAGGAAGATAAAACTTGTTTTAACCGCGTCGGATTCGGACACGAACATGCCCCTGAAAAACCCGCCGCCGCCGGCAAGGCAAAAAGGTTCGCTGATTGAACTCCTTGAACAGAATATTTACTGGGCTCTGCTGGCCGCGTTTGGTTTCGGGCTCCTGCACGCGCTGCAGCCCGGCCATGGCAAGGCGATTGTCGGCGCGTACCTTATAGCCTCGGAAGGCAGGGTCATAGACGCGGTTTTCCTGGGAATCATCGTAACGCTTACCCATACCATAGCAGTAATAATATTGGCCGGCGTTATTGGTTACCTGATTTCAACCGGCGCAACTTCCGAAGAAACCGTAAAACCATGGCTGATGTTATGTTCCGGAGGAATAATTGCCATCATAGGCGTATGGATGTTTATCGCGCGCGGCATATTCGGACATACGCATACTCACGACCACGGTCACGGCCACATACACGGCGCTGAACATGACCACGACCATCACCACGACCACGATCATGACCATGAACACAATGATGCGCACAATCATGATCTTAACCACGACCACGGGCATTCGCATGCGCACGAGGAACACGAACATACACACGAAGAAAATGAACCCGCAGAAAATAAGCGGCCCGGTTTATGGTCTTTA
Source organism: Planctomycetota bacterium (assembly GCA_016220095.1). GTDB lineage: Bacteria > Planctomycetota > MHYJ01 > JACQXL01 > JACRIJ01 > JACRIJ01. Next base: position 42,636 of record JACRIJ010000073.1, read on the forward strand.
CTCAGCCTGGGCATTTCAGGCGGAATGGTGCCGTGCCCTGAAGCGTTGGCCTTACTCGTCTTCGCGGTAGCCGCGGGCCAGGCAGCAAAGGCGTTATTCCTGATACTTTCCTTCAGCGCGGGCCTTGCGGTTGTGCTTATCGTCATAGGCATTGTGATGGTACTGACCAAAAAGATGTTCGCGAAGAGCAAATCCACTGGTAAAATCATACGGATATTGCCGTTTGTCAGTTCGGTGTTTATAACCCTTGTGGGATTGGTGTTGCTATTGAAGGCCCTGGAGGTAATGAACGTGATAGGACGCATGGAATGGATGCCGTTCTAACGAAAAATGAAGAATGAAAAATGAATAATGAAGGACGGGACGACGGCGAACGATATAACGAAACTCAGCCACAGAGCTCACAGAGACCTCAGCGGCTTATTATGACAAAACACTGCAAATGGCTGAAGTATTACAGATGCTTAAGAACCCTGATAATCTCCCTGCAAAATGCGGGCAGATCGGACGGCATGCGCGAGGTCACGAGATTCCCGTCCACAATGACTTCACTGTCAACATATTTGGCTCCGGCATTTATTATATCGTCTTTTATAGCCGAAAAACATGTTGCCTTTCTGCCTTTTAATATTCCTGCCGAAACCGCTACCCACCCGCCATGGCATATTGTGGCAATGAGCTTGCCCTGATCGGACATCTTTTTCACAAAATCATTGATTTCCTTATGTCTTCTAAGGATGTCCGGCGCATATCCGCCAGGTATGATTACGCCTGTAAATTCTTCCGGCCTGGCATTTTTCATTGCTAATTCCTCTTTTACGGGATAGCCCTCCTTGCTCTTATATTCTTCCTGCCTGCCGGTACCTACAAAAATAGTTTGCATCCCTTCTTCTTTTAACCTGTAGTAAGGATACCAGACTTCCAATACCTGATAATTGTCTTCAACAAGAACCGCTATTTTCATTTTGCACCTCGTAAAATATCTTAGGCTATTTCATCCGCGATCTTCGCCATAATAAAATCATTATCCGTCAGGCCGCCGGCATTATGGGTCGTAAATGTTACCTTCACTTTTTTATAACTCAGCGTCATTGCCGGATGATGCCCCTGTTCATCGGCTATTGAAGCAAGCATGTCAACAAAAAGTACGCCACCGGCGTAATCGGCAAAGGTAAATTCCTTTGTTATTTTCTTATCATCCACAGATTGCCAGCCGGGATGTTCCGCGAGTTTGGCTACGACGACGCTTTGCGGCAGTAGTGAAACCGCGCCCTCGCAGGGTTTGCACTGCGTCGGAAATTCTTCCACGAAATCCAATTCAGGATTCTTAATAACCGCACCGAGGTTATCCAGGGCGTCTTTATAATCGGGAGAATTAGTCATTTCTCCGACAACCTGCTTATACCGTACGATATTATCGGCATCAAGTATGAGAACAGACCTTGCAAGCAGGTTTAATTGCTTGACATGCAGGCCGCAGTTAAATCCAAAAGACGAATATTTATAATCGGAAAGCACGTTCACGTTTTTAATGCCGTTTGATTCGCAGAATTTCCTCTGCGCGAAAGGCAGGTCCCTGCTGACGCCTATAACGATAACGTTCTGAGCAAGGCCGGCGGCGCGCTTGTTGAATTCGCGCACCTGCAGGTCGCAGACAGGGGTATCAAGGGACAGGAAGGAAGTAACAACCTTTATTTTTCCGGCAAAGGCGGACAACTTAACGTCCTTTAGGTCTTGTGAAACGAGCTTAAAATCAGGGCATTTGTTGTTTACGGAAAGAGACCTGCCTATAAGGTCCATCGGACTGCCCTTAAATGTTATTTTTACGGCCATATAATAATTCCTTAAAAATTTGTTTTTGGAGCGTTATTTCAACGGTTCTATCTTATCCAATTGCCGGCAAGCCATAGCCTGCCTCCAGACCTTTTTTAGTTCATCCTTATGAATATCAGCCCATTCCATAACGAGTCCAAGCGCCCTTGGGGGCAGGTTTCCAGATAGAATTGCCAGTGTATCTATTGAAATCAGCGCCTCATGCTCTCCGTATACCGCATGAAAGTGTGAAGGTTGATGCTCTCTATAATAAATGTAGATTACAATTCCGTAAAACCTGCAGATTGATGGCATATTCTTCTATCCATAAACTAATCTATGCGTTTTTTTATTGAACTGTGCTTGCAAATCTTTTCCTGTAACTTCCGCATATAATGAATCCGGGCATAAATCAATGCCTCCCGGCCAGGAGACTGTGTGGTTTTCATCATCAATATAAACTGAATTAAAATATCTCCTGTTATCCCATCTAGCAAAAACACCCTTGCCGGCCAAGTCGGAAAGGTCAACAACACCTTTTATGCCATCTGAAAATTTTATGGATATTCTAAATCCGGATAATGTTTTAACAGCTGTAATTTTATGCATAAATGTTTCTTATATTATTATAACAGAATTCGTTTGTCATGTCAAATGATTATTTCATATTTTCGCAAAACTAAGCCGCAACCAAAACCACGAAATACGATAATTAACCACTGAACACACTGAAAACGTATATTTAGCGTCTCTCCCCTCCCTTTGATGGGAGGGGGCAAGGGGGAGGGTGATAATGAGTTTTCACCCCCACCCTGTCCCTCCCCCATCTCCCGCCACTTCGGGCGGGACTCCCTTCGGTCGCGAGTGGGAAGGAATTGTTTAGAACGGCATAATGTATTGCGATTCAGTGAATTCAGTGCTTTCGCCCTGTACCAGATATCGGTACAGGGTGAATACACTGAACACACCGAAACGTATATGCCTTCGTTGCCTTAATAAACGAGAAGGAAAAATGAAAAAGGAAGAACGTACGTAGTTTCCGTGTGTTCAGCGTATTCCGTGGTAAAATTATCGTCGTTTCGTTCTTCGTGTCTTCGTGTTCGCCATAGGCGAATCTTGCCTCCAGAGGCGGTTTTACCAACCTCAGGCATGACCCTCGTGGCAAGACGTTCGTAGACAGTCTTAGCGTGCTTGGCGGCCTTTGCGGTTAATTCGTCGTAGTCGTTAGAACGAGCGACGAACGCAATAAGCCGCAGAGGACGTCAAGAGCGCCAAGTGACGCGACGAAAGTACTATGGTTTGTAAACTTCTGTGCAAAATACGCAGAAGTTGATACGTAAGACAATAAAACAGCAAAGCCGCGACCGAAGGGAGTCCCGTAGCGAAGCGGAGCGAAGGGTATATCCGATGTGTATCAACGGCGTTTACGGACGACTGCTCACAAGGATTGCGGCGAAACAAAAATTCCGTGAACCTTCCCGTATTTTGTGCGTCTATAATTACAGGTAAAGACGATTTTATAGGAGATATGTTTATGAAAAATATTATTTGCGCCAGGTTTTCCCTTGCTATCCTGCTGTTAGCCTGCATTTCCCTGACAAATGCCGGCAATTCGCCCCTGTCAATCGCCGCCGAAACCATGCCTGAACCCGGCAATCTTATGGCTATCGGCAAAGACGGCAAGCCCGCAGGCCTCTGCCCGTTGAAGCACACCTATGTCGTTGCGGAGATTTCAGGTTTCGTTTCCCACGTAACCGTCAAACAGATCTTTGAAAACCCGTTCAAGGAAAAAATTGAAGCAATTTATACGTTCCCTCTGTCTGCGAACGGAGCCGTGTATGAAATGTTAATGCAGGTCGGCAACAAGACCGTCCGCGGCGAGATAAAACGCCGCGAAGAGGCGCGCAGAATTTACGAAGAGGCCCGCGACCAGGGCAAGGTCGCCTCTCTGCTTGACCAGGAACGGCCTAATATTTTCACCCAATCCGTAGCCAATATCGTCCCCGGCGCGCAGGTTGAAATTACGATAAAATACGTGGAACTCATTCCTTACGCGGACGGCAAATTTACCTTTAGTTTCCCTATGGTAGTCGGGCCAAGGTTCATGCCCGGAGAGGCTGTAGGCCATGAAGGCACGGGCTGGGCGCCTGACACCACGAAGGTCCCGGATGCCTCAAAAATCAGCCCGCCCGTAACGCCGCCTGATACGCGCGCGGGACATGATATAGACCTCGCCGTTAATATTGACGCGGGCATGGCCATTCAGGATATGGTTTCTAAATTGCATGACGTTAATATCACTAAATCAAACGGTAATCAAAAAGCGGGCATAACCCTGAAAAACAAACAGACGATTCCGAATAAGGATTTTGTGCTTGAATACTCGGTTGCACAGGACGACGTAAAAAGCGGGTTCCTCGTCCATAAAGACGGTGATACCGGCTACCTTACGCTGATGCTTATCCCGCCGAAAAAAGTCAAACCCGAACAGGTCGCGCCTAAGGAGATGATATTCGTCATTGACCGCTCCGGCTCCCAGAGCGGCCTGCCTATAGAAAAAGCTAAGGAAACAATGAATTTCATATTGAAAAACATGAATCCCGAGGATACCTTTAACGTGATAGATTTCAGCAATCAGGTGCACGTGATGTTTGAAACCCCGCAGAAGAACACCCCGGAGATTGTCAAAAAAGCCGGCGAATACATCGCGACGCTGACAGGCAACGGCGGCACCTGGATGGCGCCCGCCGTGGAAAAGGCCTGCTCAACGCCGGCAGACGCGAACCGCCTAAGGATAGTCACCTTTATGACCGACGGCTATGTCGGAAATGATTTTGAAATAATTGACCTGGTGAAAAAACTCCGCGGGAATTCCAGATGGTTCCCGTTCGGAACGGGCAACAGCGTGAACAGGTTTTTATTGGATAACATGGCGCGGATGGGCGGCGGCGAAGTGGAATACATATTGCTTAATGACCCCGGAGAAGAGGTTGCGAAAAAATTCTACAGCAGGATTTCCACGCCAGTGCTGACGGACATAAAGGTTGATTTCGGCGGCTTGGCAGTGGAAGAGGTATTCCCGAAAGAAGTATCCGACCTGTGGGACCAGAAACCGTTGTATTACAAAGCGAAATACACAAAGGCCGGCAAGGGCGTAATTACGCTGAAGGGTTTTTACGGCGGCAAACCGTATGAACAGAAACTTGAGGTAACCCTGCCTGAAACAGAACTTGCGAACAAGGCGCTTTCACCGGTCTGGGCGCGCGCCAAGGTGGATATGCTGATGGACCAGAACCTGACCGGCGTACAGCGGGGCGCTATAGAAAATGAATTGAAAGAAGAGATTGTCAAGGTTGCTTTGGAACACAGGATAATGACCCAGTACACGAGTTTTGTCGCCGTTGAGGAGACCGTCATAACCGAAGGCGGCAAGCCGAAAACGATAACGGTACCGGTAGAGATGCCCGAAGGCGTATCTTATGAAGGCGTATTCGGAGAATACTCTGAGAAACAGAACAAAGCGGTCGGCATAGGCGGCGGACAATTCCGTGGAAGCTTTGGCGGCGCCAAAACAAAAGCGCCCGACCAGCCGGCCCAGGCGCCGCCCGCGCCTATGACGCCTCCCTCTTCAGCCAATTCCGCAGAAGATGAAGAAAGCGATTCTTTTGACAGCATAAGCAGTCCGTTAAAATCCCAGGAAGAACTCAAAAAGATGACCCCGGAAGAGCTTAAAAAATATTATGTTGAGTTACGCACCGCAAATGAACTCATCGGCCTTGCGGAGAAGGTTGCCAAAGAGGGCAAAGACGGCAATCTGAAACTGGAAAAATTTGAGGTTACCGGCGGCATTGTGACGGTGCAGGTATGGCTCAATGATAATTCCGACAGCGCTATTGACGCCCTGAAGACGCTCGGCCTGGAGGTAATCTTTAATTCCAGCACGGCAAAAATGGTCATCGGCAAGATAGACGTAAAGAAGCTGGAAGGCCTCGCGCAGTCGGAAAAGGTGAAACTGATAGAACCGGCGAAGATATAGTGTAGTACCGCCTCAGTGAAAGTGAGTTGAGAAAACAATATGAATATCAAAATGCCCAATGGGCACCGTAGAGACGCCCCGCCGGGGCGTCTCTACGGTGTACAATTACATTATAATACTTAAAAGCGATCTTCACTGAGGCGTTATGGGCTTTTCACAAATTTGCTTGCTTTAATATACCGAAGTTCTATAATAACAGCAGTAGAAGAATTTATAGCAGGGTGCTGGAAATTAATGAATAGGTGATTCTATGCTGTTTAGAAATATTATAAGACATCTTATTGTCTTTACTCTAACTTTTATTTTTATCTTGCCTGCGGTTTATCTGCATAATAAAAGTTATTATACAAGCATTAGACGAGTAAATTTTTACGAACAACAGCAAGTAGGTTCACTTCTAAAGTATGCGGTCGAACACACGTCTAAGGAAACCTTAAAAACAAAAATAGACTCTTACTTGCAAGAAGTAAGGTGGTTACATGTTACAATAAAATATAAAGATGAACTCCTTGTTGACAAGCCTATTAAGTACAAAAAAAAATTGTTACCCACAAACGAATTGTTGCGCGAATATTATCCTGTCGGCGATTACCAAATATCCATTGCCCCAAGGATATACGCCGGAACATGGGAAGATTATAAGGTTTATGTAAACTCTATATTGCCCTGGAACTGGTTTTTATTAAGCGGGTCGCCAGATCACATAGCCGACAATCGCAATTTGCCATTGCTTTTCAGCCATTTGGCAATCTGGTTTTTCTTGGAAATCACATTGCTTTACTTTTCGGTTCGCTACAGCTACAAACAACTGATAAAGCAAATTAAAAATATTTAATTTTTTAAGGTTGCAATTGATACTCTTATATTTTAGGGTGAAAAATGAGCATAATAGCTTATGAAAACAAAGATGTAAAAACGTGTGAACTTGAAATAAATAAAGCAGGAAAAAGGAACGAGGAAGAAATTATCGGAGAGATACGAAAATCAGAAAATATTGCTGGTGAAGAACCAGATTTCTTGGAAGCCCTTAAAAACGCAGAAACGTACGCGCCTGGCACCGAACCTATTTTACTTATAGGTGAAACCGGAACCGGAAAAGAAGTTTTTGCAAACTACATTCACAAGCTCTGTACCCGTCTACATAGAAGAGTAGACACTATTTTCAGGTTAAATTGCGCTTGTCTTTCTGAAAGCCTTATAGAAAGCGAACTTTTTGGATATAAAAAAGGTGCATTTACTGGGGCCAACTCCGACAAAAAAGGCATATTTGAAAATGCTGACAAAGGTACACTCTTTTTAGACGAAATACAAGAACTTGATAAAGGTCGTCAAGGTAGATTATTACGAGTTCTGACAAATAATATTGTTGTACGAATTGGAGATGCTATAGAGCGTAAGGTTGACGTTAGACTAATAGCTGCAACAAGTCTGGAAGAAATGCTTCGAGGCGAAATTTTTGAACGATTTTCTTATATTATTAGAATCCCATCCCTAAGAAACAGAAAAAATGACATACCTTTACTGGCAAAAATGTTCCTTAAAAACCTTGTTGAGAAAAATGGGATTCAAAAACAATGGTCATCAGAAGCTTTAGCGAAACTGCGTATAAATACTTGGGATAAAAATATCAGACAACTTAAAAATGTTGTTACACGAACTTACGCGAATGCAAAAGGCATACCTTCGGAAGAAATTAGCCCCGATGAAATCCGGTTTGATACTCAATCCGGCGAACAAAAAGCAGTGGATGCGCTTAATCTTCCGGATCCACATGAAGGTTTTGTGTTAAATGAATTTGTACAAGGCATCAGAGAAAAAATGATAACCAAAGCAATAGAAAAAGCTAAAAATAATAAATCCGAAGCAGCAAGACTTTTAGGATTAACGCCTCAAGCTCTTCACCAATACTTAAAAAACAAGTAATTCCGGCTTTAAACCGCTATTTAAATACATTTCAACTAAAGTTTAAAATATCCTTCCGTAAATACCCCCTTCATTTGTCTTTCACAAAAACGATATTTTCATAACACCCTTACTATCAATATATTAAAGCCGTCTCGGCTTTCCATCTATAGCTGTGGCACGCCGCTTGCATATATATAATAATAGGTTAGATTTAATTTTTAACACTTTTTAAGGAATAACATTATGACAACCCGTCAGGTTATCTCGTGGCTGGCCATACTTTGGCTTGTCCTGTTGATTTTGTTGTAAACACGTAATTTTACGAAGATTGGGGTGAAAATCCATCTTTAGTTGGCACGCTTCTTGCATTTCTATACATTATGTTTAACTTTTACACTTTTTAAGGAGTTACATTATGACAGACAGTCAGGTTATCTCGTGGCTGGCCATTCTTTGGCTTGTCCTGTTGATTTTGTTGTAAACACGTAATTTTACGAAGATTGGGGTGAAAATCCCTATAAAACTTAATTTTTAAGGAGGTTTTGAATTTATGGTAAAATCTTATTCTTTTGGAGGTATCAAGGTAATGGAAAATAATTATGAACTGCAGGATGACTTTCCTGAAAACTGGAATGAGATAAGACGCGCTATTTACAAAAGAGATAAGTATACCTGTCAAGAATGTGGCGAATCCAATTGTGAACTGCATTGCCATCATGTTCAACCTCGTCGGGTCGGCGGATCAAATTACTATGAGAATTTAATCACTTTATGTGAACACTGCCATCACAATCAAAACGTCCATACATGCGTGTGGAAAAAACCGTCTTAAAAAACAAAAAGACAGCCCAAATAGTCATTTGAAACTATTTATTGAGACGTGAAGTCCCAAGAAAAAATTGAATTACAAGTTGGAAAACCAAATAAAAGGAGAACTGTTATGACAAATGAAAAACATGAGATGAGTAATGAATATTTTAAAAATATTTACAAGCAGAATATAGATAGATGGGAAGAACTTTTATATAAAAAAGACCCCGTGAACAATTCAGAGCGCCGTTTACTTAGGATAGCATATTCTGGATGGACGCCTAAGACAGAAGAAGAAAAAGTTTTTAAATGGGTGTTATTACAAAATGATTTATTAAGGTATTCAGAAAGAGGAACAGATATGCCCAAGCAGGAAGCGGGGAAACCAAAGACTAACTGGATAGGAAGTCAAAGCGCATGGGATAACATGCGGAAAGGATACCTTGGTGATAGCCTGGGCAAATAGGAAAAAATCAAAATTACTCTTAAGTGCAATTGCAAAAATATAAGGAGTACTATTATGATACTTTACTGCGCATTTTGTGCTGAAAAACCAGTCTTAAAAAACAGCTGTTTCTGTTCGCCTTTCTGCAGTAGACTGGCGAGTTTAACAGTGGGCAACTACCCGCCTTGCAATAAGGATGTTCTCAGAAGCGGACTAACCATAGGAGAAGAACGTCTCATAGAGAACGAAATGACGCGTCCCTATGATCCCGAACTTGACGGACCATTCCCAGACGAACCTGAAACCAAAACTTGAAACGAAAAGTAAAACAGTTGGCGCGAATATCGAAAAAACGAGCTTACAGGTATTTATAAAACTCAATTTTTATGGAGATACTAAACTTATGGGCTTTAAAGAAAAAATAGGCGATATTTTAAGCGGCGAGGTAATATCTATAGACAATGATAATATAATTGTTAGTATCCAACATCTTGAAAATCCCCCTAATCCAACAGGGGATCACATGCTTGTTAATAATCCCCACGAGTCTAAGCTTGAAGGCGTACTACCAAAGTGCGAACAGATTCCCGGCGAAGAAATAAAGGGAAAGGGTAAGATAAAAGCAATAGTGTTGGAAGTCAGAAAGAACAACGAAGATAGAATACTGCTTTCCAGATCGTCTAAAGGCTTCGTAAAAAAACTTTTCGAACTTGAGATGCGAAAAAAAGATAGTACTCACTCCACCATAAAGATGTCGGGTGTCAAAATTGTGTCTATAGAGCGCAACCCTGGTATTAGTACAAAAATTATTTGTAAGTCAACGAACCCGAAAGTTAATGCTAAAGACTTCTGCACGCATATGCGCAATAAGATTGCCGAAGAACTTCCTATGGAACGCATAGAAGTATCGCCACAGATTAAAGAACAGCCAGACGCAACGGATCCATCAGTAGTAGATAATCCGCCAAATGATGCGGTTCAGGACAATAATACCAAACTAACGCATGAAGAAGAGTTGCAACAAAATGAAGTGCCTGAAGAAATTCCTGCTAATCCTGTAAATGCTGAAAGCAAAACGGAGGAAAAACCGATCAAGGAACTTGCTGATATTAACAACAATTTGGGTATAATGTGTAAGAATGCAGGAATTTTTACTATTGTGGGGGAAATTTCCAATCTCACCAAGTCCGAGCTCTATTTTACGCTTAAATACAAATCTGCTATACGTAAGGCCGAGCTTCCAAAACATATTGCAAACAAGGTAACTTTTAAACTTAAGAATGGGCAAGAGGTTTCTGTTCGTGCAAAGTTAACCGAATGTAAAGGCAACTTAAAACTTATTATTTCTGATATTAAAAAACTCAAAGATATTGGCCCGGAACAGGCGGCCCATGAAGCGTTAGAAAAAAAATTACGGAAGGCAGGATGTTTTGAAGAATCGCGCAAAAAGAAATTACCAGACTTAATCCATAATATAGGCTTAGTAACATCCAATGAAAGCGAAGCTTTCGACGATATCCATAATAAACTTGATACTCAGCACGTTCTGTTTTACCAAGCTAATGTTCAAGGCGAATACTCCGCAGAAAAAATTGCTGACGGTATAGAATACCTAAATGCAAAAAAACAGGTTGATGTTATAATAATATCTCGTGGTGGCGGCAGTACAGAAGATTTATCGCCATTCGATACAGAAATCGTCGTAAGCGCAATTTGTGCGTCAAAAATACCGGTAATCTCGGCAATTGGACATGCACGAACCAGAACTTTTTCTGATTTGGCTGCTGACAAATATACACAAACTCCTGAAGGAGCCGCAAATTTAATACTTGAGCTTAAAAAGGATTTTCAGTGTAAACTTAAAATCAAAGAAGCGCTTTTGGAAGCGTATAATCCGAAAAAAACACTTGCCCGCGGATACAGCATGACTATGAAAAATGGTGAAATACTTACTTCGTCCGAACAGGTTGAGCTTGATGATGAAATAAAAACTCGTTTGGCGGATGGAGGAATCGTTTCCAAAGTGACTAACAAGTGCCCAGTGGACGGCGGTCAATTGCCAATAACAACAGATCAACAAGGAAAAACAACGTTTAATGAAGTTTTGCCACCGCTCGTCGATAAACTCAATTTTGTAGATTTCATGGAGCAGATTGAAAAAGCCATCGAAGAACTTGAAAACGGCGGACTTGATATGAAATCAGCCATGACAAAATACGAAACAGGCAGAACGGCATTAGGAAAATGCCATGAAATCCTGAACTCCTGCAAGAAGAAGTGTAAAATTCTTCTCGTAAACGAGCCGCCGGATGAAAATGGCAGATTAAAAAGATATAACTTCCAGTAAACTTATAACAATATAGCTACAAGAAAATCTTCATACGCTCTTAAACTCGAAGAAAATTATGCAAAAGCATGCCGGCACTACCCGATAAAAATATAAAATACAGAGTATCCAAAAAATTTCTTGCTTTTCAAGCATATTAATTGTATAATTCTCATCAATAGGTTTTACAACTATGTCAAAAAAAGACGTTAGAAATTGGGTTGATTCGGCGAAATATGATCTAAAAACTGCCGAAGACATGTTTAATGCAGGAAGATATATATACACCGTATTCATGTGCCATCTTGCTTTAGAAAAAATCTTAAAGGCAAAAGCCCATGAAATAACCGGTAAAATGCCTCCCAAAATACATGATCTTGAATATCTGTTGGGACTGGCAAAGTTAAGTCTTTCCCTGGAAGCGGAGAAATTTGTCGTAGAAATAAGTAATCTTAGTATTGTTACAAGATATCCGGTTGATTTTCAAAAGATGCGCAAAGATTTTTCCGCGAAGAAAACGAAACAATTATTGATAAAAACAAAAAAAGTATTTATATGGATAAACAAACTAATTCAATTATAACAGCATACAAAAAGAAACTTGAACTGTTTGGAATAAGGATAAAAAAAATTATTCTTTACGGCTCCTGCGCCGCAGGGACTGCCCGCAAAACAAGTGATATAGACCTTGTAATAATTTCAAATGATTTTAGAAAAATGGACATCTGGGACAGGTTGTGCCTCCTGGGACGCGCGCGACTGGGCATAAAAAAGCCGATGGAAATACTGGGTTTGACTGAAAAGGAATTTAAAAATAACGGCACTGCTTTTTTGCGCGATGAAATCAGGACCAAGGGAATAGAATTAAATCTATAACAGAAAATCCCCGGAAACATGCCGGCATTGCCCGAGGCAAAAGGCCTCAACGGAAATCGCAATTTCAAAAAATACGTTTCGTCAGTCGTCCCTCGCTACTCACTACTCGCTACTCGCTACCATGTCCGTGTCTCTTGAGAGTCTCGTTAAGTCCCTGTTAAAAACAGTCGCGCTCCCGTTAGAGTCTCTGTATTTACAACCAATTCATATTTCAAAGTGACTTTCGTGACTTAAGCTCCTACCTATTACATGCGCCTTGAAAAAGTAGCAGTTTTTATTGACATCCCAAATAACGTCTGATATAATAACACCTTCCGTTTTATGTCGTAGCATAAAATCGCTTAACGTATCAAGGAAAAAACTTTCTCAGAGAACTTGGCTATGAAATCTAAGAAAAAACCAAACAAGCGGCTTTCCAGAGACATGTCAAAGCAAACTTCACAAGATGAGCGATTGTATTTGGTTAAAAGGAAAGAAGCTGTTCTTTTCCCTGTTGCGCCGTTATCCAGCTCCATGCCTGATAATTATCATGGCTTTTTGTTGAAATTAAAGGAAAGAATACGAAAAGAACGCCTGCGGGTTGTTCTCGCAAGCAACGCGGCATTGGTATTGTTGTATTGGGATATAGGCAAAAACATACTTGCAAAACAACGCGAGGAAGGCTGGGGAACAAAAGTTATTGACCGTCTTTCAGCGGACTTAAGCAAAGAATTTCCTGATATGAAAGGTTTTTCTTCAAGAAACCTGAAGTATATGCGTTCGTTTGCCGTCGCATGGCCGGACAAGCTAATTGTGCAACGGGTCATTGCACAAATACCATGGCGCAGTACTATAGCATTAATAGACAAGCTCAAAAAACCTGAAGAGCGTTTATGGTACGCGATGAAAACCATTAAAAATGGCTGGTCACAATCGCTTCTTTGTTTACAAATAGAGTCACAAGCTTATAAACGTGAGGGAAATTCAGTCGATAATTTTCAAACGGCACTTCCACCTGCAGATTTTGCTTTGGCAAAGCAAATATTTAAAGACCCGTATTTGTTTGATTTTTTGGGAACTGCCGATACCCGCAGAGAGAATGAAGTAGAACAAGCATTAGTGGATCATATACAACGATTCTTATTAGAATTGGGACAGGGATTCGCTTTTGTCGGCAGACAAGTTCATCTTGAACTTGGCAAAAATGATTATTACCTTGACTTGCTTTTTTATCATCTTAAGTTAAGATGTTATGTCGTTATTGAGTTAAAAGCCGGGGATTTTATGCCGGAACATGTGGGGAAAATGAACATGTATCTAAACGTTGTTGACGATATTTTGCGGCATCAGGAAGATAAGCCAAGCATTGGTTTATTGTTGGTAAGACGCAAAAACAAACTAATTGCCGAATATGCTTTAAGCGGTTACGCAAAGCCAATAGGCGTAGCACAATGGGAAACGAACATAACCAAAAGCTTGCCTAAAGAACTTAAATCAAGCCTCCCGACTATTGAGGAGATAGAAAAAGAGTTGCGTAAGGATATGAACAAAAAGCGTCTTTAACGCCCCCACCCACACCCTCCCCCATTTTGATGGGGAGGGATATTTATTCACACCCAATTCAAATTTTTTGTGATCTTGATTAGAAATCTTCTCGTCTTATCATTCGCGCTGACCGGTATGCGCCGGATTTCAAAGAGGTGTTCTTTATTTAGCTTTCTGCCTTTTTTCGTGCCGAACGCGGCCGTGTAGCCGGCATTCTGCACCGCCTTCACCGCTTCTTCGTTATACACGCCTTTCGGATACGCGAAATATTTTACCGGCGCGTCAATGCGGTCTTCAATTATTTTCTTTGATTCCTCAACCTCCGCGCGCATGTCAGCAGGGGCCAATTCCGTCAATACCCGGTGCGTCTTCGTGTGCGCGCCTATCGTTACCCCCGACAAATGCAGTCGCTTTATCTCCGCCCAATCCATTATCCCGTGCAATTTATGATTCCAATCGGTTTTTCCGACATGTTCCGTCGCAATAAACATCACCGAAGGAATACCGTTTTCCTTCAGGAGCGGAAAAGCATATTTCAGCGTATCCGCGTAGCCGTCGTCAAACGTGATAAGCGCCACGCGCCGGGGCATTTTCCTCCTGCCGAACGCGATGTCAACCGCGTCATCTGCAGAGATGAAATTACACCTGAATTTTTTCAAAAGGCGCATCTGCGCCTCAAAGACCTCCGGCTCTACAGAGAGTTTGCGCGGCTCGCCCGGCGCGAAATTCCCTACGCGATGATAATATAAAATAAGCATTTATAATGACCTTGCTAAAGCAAAAACGACGAAACTACGATAATTAACCACTGAATACACTGAAAATACAGAATGCAATTGCCCAGATACTACGGAGAGCATAATATACTTGACATTTGAAGGTAGCCGCAGGCTTTAGCCTGCGCTTAGAATCCAGTATTACAGCGCAACCTAAAGGTTGCGGCTACCTTAGCGCTGGCTATGAATGCCAAGTATATTATGCTCCG